>JAITXI010000144.1 GCA_031284905.1 Bacteroidales bacterium | reverse complement strand
TTGGAATTGGGAAGTTAATAGTTAATTTCAATTATTAATCATTATTTAGGTGGTTTGTTATTATTATATATTACTAATAATCAACATAATCCGGCATCAATTGAAATTCTTGATTTTTTTGACCTAAAAATAAATGTCAGATTAGCAGCCACTTACAATTTACACAAAATAAAAAATAAACTAATTTTATAAATATCTATATTTCAATACATTATACTCAGCTAAATAATAAAATATTAATAATAAAAAGTATAATTATTACCACAATTTTTGCATTTATAACGTAGTTTGCCTCTTACTATTCCATTATTACGATATGTCTTGAATGATATTTAGCGAGTCTTATAATCTTTTTTCTGCAAAGATAAGCAATCTATCTTACGTTCCCAAATCCCAAATATTTATCATAAATATTTTCAAATTGATAGTTTTTTATTTGTTCGATAGCTTGTTCTGGCGTATTTACTATTTTATATAACTTTTTATAATTTAAATTTGCAAAATTTTGGTCATACAGTTCTTCGAAAAAATCTAATAATTTATCATAATAATTCAACGTATTGATAAAAATTATTTGTTTTGAATGATATTTTAGCTGTTTTAGTGTAATAACTTCCGCAACTTCTTCAAGCGTTCCAAAACCGCCGGGTAAAGCAATAAAAGCACAAGCATTTTGTCGCATAAATTCTTTACGTTCTTTCATATCTTTTGTTATAACAAGTTCTTGATTATTAGAATTGGCAATGTTTGGACGATTTAAAAATTCTGGGACAACACCAATAATTTTTCCGTTCTTTGAAGCCGCACCTTTCGTTAAAGCTCCCATCAACCCAATTATTCCGCCACCATGAATTAATCCATAGTTATTCTCAACTATTAATTCTCCAAGTTTATTGGCAGTTGAATAATATTCTTGAACTAAATCTTCACTTGAACCACAAAACACACATATATTTTCGATATTATTCTCCATTTTGCAAAATTTCTATAATTTAATACGTTTAATATGGCTAAAAATTGTTTAAAGAAGTAATATTCTAAGGTATCTCTATAAAAATACTATTTATAAATAGTACAATCAACTCAAAACGAGTGTAAATTTATATACTTAGTTAATTTGAGTAAGATTTAACAAAATGATTTTCTAAAAAATTAGCAAGACAAAATAAATAATAACCGAACATGAATATACATTGGGTTCGCCATAATTATTATATTTATAAATCAGCCAATAAAGATAAACCGAAAGATTTAATTTACCAAATTCTATATGAAATAAATTTATAAATGATATAAGTTTACAATGATAAAATAGTGGATAATAAAAATTTCGTAAAAAGAGTATCGTCAATTATGTTGTTTTTTTGTATAAGTATTAATAATTTAGAAAAAAAGCAGTATCAAAATTAGTCAGAAAAAGAATGAGAATAAGTAAAATCTTATTGCCAATTCTGAAAATTATGTTAAATTTGTAAAAAAAATCATAAATCCAAAATGTAGCAAATGGAAAATAATCAAGCAAAAAAACAAGAATATTATACTAATACAAATGCACCTATAAATTTCATATATGAAGAAAACGAGACAACAAATTTTAATAATGAAAAAAAGGAAGTTCCTTTTTCAAAACAGTCTTCTTCTTTTTCAAAAATTGCCATTGTTTTGACAACAATTGGAACATTTGTGTCTATATTATCGTTTTTTCCTTTATTTGAAAGTTCAATACTTTTAGCTTATTTAATCGACTTTGGAATTGTTTTTTCCGTATTAGCTATAGTTTTTTCATTAATTGCCGGTAAAAAAGGCAAAAAAAATCCCGAAAGATATACAAAAGAATCTCTACAAAAAGCAAAAAATGCAGGTAATATAGGAAAAGTTTCTTTAATTATTGGAATTTTAGGCTTAATAATTTATCTTTATAGTTTAATTAAAACTGTGTTATAAATAAATGAACTTAAATTTAAATAACATCTTAAAAGAACTTTATTCTCCAAATCCAATATCAAGAATAGATTTAATCCTTCCTGAAATTCATAATGACGTAAAACTTATTGAAGAGTTAGTAAATTATTCATTTTCAAATAATAAAGAAGCATGGAGAGTTTCTTGGCTATTGTCAAAATATAGTGAAAAGTACCCAAATTCATTAAAAAAATATACGGAAAAATTCATTGAAAATTCAAAAAATCTTAAAATAGATGGACATTTACGTCAAAATTTACGAATAATATTCTTTCTTGACCTCAACGAAGAAGAATTAGGAGAAATTTTTGACATTTGTCTAAATATTTTTCAAGACAACAAACGACAATCATCTTTGAGATGTATAGCATTTCAAATTTTATTAAAAAATACACAAAATTATCCGGAATTGAAATCAGAATTAATTTCAATTTTTGAAAACCATAAAGACTACCTAACAACAGAAATAAAAAGTTCAATAACAAAAAAAATAATAACATGCTAATTATTAAAGATTTACATGCAGAAATAAATGGCAAAGAAATTTTAAAAGGAATAAATTTAAAAATAAATGCAGGAGAAGTGCATGCCATAATGGGTCCTAATGGCTCAGGGAAATCCACCTTATCAGCAGTTTTAGCCGGAAATCAAAATTTCAAAGTTACACAAGGAGAAATTACTTATCAAGGGAAAAACCTGCTCACCCAAACAATTGACGAAAGAGCAAACGAAGGAATTTTTCTTAGTTTTCAATATCCTGTAGAAATTCCGGGTGTAAGTATGATTAATTTTTTAAAAACAGCTATAAATTCACAACGGAAGCATAATAATCTTCGACCATTTAGTTCTGCTGAATTTTTAAAATATATGCGTGAAATGCAAAATTTAGTTGAACTAAAATCAGATTTAGCAAATCGCGAAGTAAATGTAGGATTTTCTGGTGGTGAAAAAAAACGTAATGAAATTTTTCAAATGGCAATGCTAAAACCAAAATTGGCAATTCTAGATGAAACAGATTCCGGTCTTGATATCGATGCACTCCGAATTGTTGCAAATGGTGTGAACAAATTGAAAACTCCGAAATCTTCTACTATCGTTATTACTCACTATCAGCGACTTTTAGATTTTATAGTACCAGATATAGTTCATATTTTGTATGACGGAAAAATCGTAAAAACTGCCGGTAAAGAACTTGCATTAGAATTAGAAGAAAAAGGCTATAATTGGATAATAGAAGGTGTTGATAATCAAATAAACAAATAATTATGGACTTATTATCAAAATATATAGAAAAATACAAATCTTTGAACCAATATTATCAAAAATCAGATACGGAATTTTTTAAAAATATCAGGGAAAAATCGCTTGAGAAATTAGAGAGATTTAATATTCCTATTGAAAAAAACGAAAAATATAAATATACAAAAATTGAAAGTGTTTTAAAAAATGAATATGAATTTATCCTTGACGAAAAAAATGTCAATATCAACCTAAACGATTACTTTCAATGTCAGATAAAAGATTTGGACACTCACGTAATTCTACTTTCTAACGGAATTTTTTATAAAAATAATAAGAATAAACTTTCTACGCCACAAAATGTAATAATTTGTAGTATTAAAGAGGCTTCGATAAAATATCCTGAAATAATAAATAAATACTATAATTCTCTTTCACAAGAAAATGACGATTTTTTTTCAAACCTAAATTCACTATTTGCCAATGATGGACTTTTTGTATATGTTCCTGAAAATGTGAAGATTTCAAAAGCACTTCAAATAATAAATATCACTCACGGATTTGAAAATAAAAATTTATTTACCAGAAATTTATTTATTTTAGAGGAAAATACAGAACTTTCTGTTATTTTTTGCAATCACACTCTAAACAACAGTAATACTTTTATTATTAATGTTACCGAATCTATTGTTGGCGAAAATGCTTCTTTTAAATGTTATGTTATTCAAAACGAACATAATCAATCAATTGTAAATAATTTTCATTTTATTGATTTAGCAAAGAATTCTTCCGTTAATTCATTAGAACTTTTACTTCATGGTAAAATTTTGAGAAATAATATTTTTGTAAAATTACATGAAGAAAATTCCAACGTTAATTTATACGGATTAGGACTTGCAGATAAAGAACAAATTTTTGAAAATTATACTTTAATAGACCATATTGCAGAAAATTGCAAAAGTTTTGAATTATATAAGAATATTTTAGACGATTTTGCTGTATGTTCTTTTGAAGGGAAAATTATTGTAGAAAAAAATGCCCAAAAAACAACAGCATATCAGAGTAATAAAAATATTTGTTTAACATCTGACGCTAAAATGAGGACAAAACCGCAATTAGAAATTTATGCTGATGATGTGAAATGTAGTCATGGATCAACAGTAGGGCAGTTAGACACAGAAGCCTTGTTTTATTTACAACAAAGAGGAATAAATTATAAAGAAGCCTCACAAATGTTAATGTTCGCTTTTGCAAATGATGTTTTAAATTATATTGATGTAGAAGCATTGAAAAATAAAATTTCTGATTTAATAAATTCACGTCTTCGAGGCGAACTTTCGGATAAATGCAATTGCTTGATTGGATGTGGAAAATAAAATCAAGAATCGAAAACCAATACAATTTTTATATTAATACTAAACCACTATCGAATTTACTACATGACTTTATCCGCATTTTATACATTACGTCCAAAGTAATTGATTATAAATCAATTAAAAACCATATTTTTATGTAGTATATATATACACTATAAACCAATTTAAACCCCAACTCCCCACAATTTTACGTAATATATAACGTAAGATTATGAATATTAGTCAGTTAAAACAAAACAATGCAATTACGTATTTTATAAAAATACGCAATAGGTATTCGTATTTTAAATTTCAATAACATATTCATTTTCAAATAAATACAAACAATATATTACGTAAAACATACGGGAGTTAGGGCTTAAACATAACACTAAAAAGTTTTTCCTTTGTAAAAATACAAGGGATTTTTTTTATTCTAATTTACTTACAACTGAAAATTGTCTTGATAATCTATTTCCTTTATTATCAACTAATAAACTATTTTCAAAAGGTTATAAATTAATAACAAAAATAAATGTTCTATACAATTTAAAAAATATTATTAACGTTTTATGTTTAAGTACAATTTTGAATTTAAAAAAAAATTATGATTTTATTAAATTTTATGTTTACTTTGTAATAAAAACAGTCATGGATTCCGCAATATTAGAAAAGATACGAAAATTGAAACGGGAAATCATACCAGAACAGAAATTAATTCTTTTTGGTTCTCAGGCTCGTGGCGAGGAACGACAAGATAGCGATTGGGATTTATTAATGTTATTAGACAAAAGCAAACCCGAAGAAATTGATGAAGATAATGCTTATAAATTTGTTTTAATGGGTTGGAAACTTGGCGTGTATATTAGTATAAAAATATATACTTTAAATGAATGGCAAATACGAAAACCTTCTATTTTTTATAAAAATATAGAACAAGATGGAATTGAAATAATATGACTTTAAATACCGAAGACAAACGTATTATTGTAGAATTAAGACTACTAAAAGCTGAAGAAGCAATTGTTGAAGCCCAAGATAATCTTAAAATGAAACATTACAGAGTTTCTGTAAATCGACTTTATTATGCATGTTATTATGCAGCAAGCGCATTGTTAATAAACAATAATATTACAACACACACACATTCAGGAGTTATTAATCAATTAGGGCTTCATTTTGTTTCAAAAAAAATTATTTCAATGGAGCAGGAAAACTTTTCAAAAAATTATTTGAACTCAGACAAACAGGTGATTATGATGATTGGGTTATTATTAAAGAAAATGATGTAACACCATTATTAGAACCCACTAAAAAATTTATTGATACTATCAAAAATTTAATTATTTAAAAAATATATTTGAAATAAATTAAAATATTTATTATTTTTGTAACTTGTAAAAAATATAAAATAATGTAAAAAATTAAAATATTAGACATATTTAAAAAGCGTTTAACGCACAATTCTTGCTTTAGAAACTTCGCAAATTTCAAAAAGTATCACAAGAAGGAGCAGATAACGTTCGCAGAAATGCGGGCTTGTTTCTTGTGATACGGTAGCGAAGACCTCTAAAGCGGATATTAAGTCCGCTTTTTTTTATGTGTGTTTTTGAAAAAATAAAAATGATGATTAGAAATAATTAAAAATATGGCAAGACCTGCGAAGCCGTTAGAACAGGGGAAAAATTTATTTTTATGAAAAAAATTTCAAAATTATTAAACTTATTTTTAGTGTTATCAATGAGTATTATTGTGTTTTCAAATTGCGAAGGACCGGAAGGTCCGACCGGAAAAGATGGTTTAAATGGAACTGACGGAAACGCAAATGTAAAATATCAAATTTTCACAATTAATACTGCGGAATGGAACTTAAATCACGAAGAAAATTCTGGTTACGGTTATTATTATAGGTATTATTCTGTTTCCAAACCATGTACCGGAATTACACAAGATATTATAGACAACGGTTTGATTTTATGTTATCAAAAATATGATAACATATATTATCAAATAGATATGGCAGAAAAAGATGAGCCTACAGATAATTACTATGTGAATAGCGGATATTCTGTAACTGTCGGAAATATTTCTTTTCATGAAAGAATTTATAATGCAAACATTACAGGTCAATATGTATATAAAGTAGTTGTAATATCAGCAACACAAATGGCTTCACATAAAAATCAGAAGGTTGATTATAAAGATTATAATGAAGTAAAAGCTATTTTTAATTTATCGGAATAAAATACTTAAACATAACACTAAAAAGTTTTTCCCTTGTATTTTTACAAGGGATTTTTTTTATTCTAATTTACTTACAACTGAAAATTGTCTTGATAATCTATTTCCTTTATTATCAACGAGCGATAAAATATAATTTCCTGCTTTTAAGGAAAATTCTTTTTCGTGAATATATTTTGTTGTTGCTACATATTTTTCATTCAAAAACCAATAAATAACTGCATCTTCATCAATATGTGCAATTTTAAAAACTGCTGCCGAAGTATCTCCTTGAATACTTACCGGAATGTAAACTTTTGATAATTTATTGGGATAAATTATTTCCATAATTTTCTGCGTTTCACCTTCACGACAACCTTCCATCATTTTTGGAAATGGTTGATAATCAGTATTTTTTAATTTATAATAATAAGCCATCGCAGGTGGCAAAACAAACCACGATTTTCGCTTAATTTTATCTATCGGATAACAATTTGAATTTACGGCAAAATTTTCAGTTTCATCTAAATTTATCTTTTTATGATAAGGACAGGTTTGAGTGTTAATAGATGTTTCCGGCACAAAAACAGAATCAATAATCTCACAATCCTGACCTGCAATATAACCACTTTTTTTACAAATGGCTAATTTCAACATATTATCGAATGGCTTTGAAAACCAATTTTTATAAGAAGGTAAAAGTCGTAAAATTTCAAATA
This sequence comes from Bacteroidales bacterium, assembly GCA_031284905.1. Lineage (GTDB taxonomy): Bacteria > Bacteroidota > Bacteroidia > Bacteroidales > ML635J-15 > Bact-19. The sequence continues at coordinate 1,902 of JAITXI010000144.1, read as the reverse complement.
ACACCGGTGCTGCGATTTTCTGTCCTAAAATTCCGGCTTTTGGTTCACCTGTAGCATTTCCTACCCAAACTCCAATAACATAATCAGGCGTAATAGCAATAGCCCAAGCATCTTTTGAACCAAAACTTGTTCCTGTTTTCCAAGCAACTTTTTGCTTTGAAGAAAAATTTTGCCAATTTTTTTCATCACCCGGTCTATTCACTGACGACATCGCTTCAAAAGTCCACCAAATCGAAGCTGCATTTAAAAAACTTGTTTCACTTTTTTTAAGATTTTCTTTTTCTGAATTATTTTTTAAATAATTTGCCTTAAAATATGAATTAAAATTATATTTTGATTGATGCGAAGTATAATATTTCAAACTTCGAGCCATAGAAGAATATGCAGAACATAAATCCCACAAATTAGCCTCCGCACCTCCCAAAATCAACGAAAGTCCATAATAGTCGGAATCTTTATTAATAGACGAAAGTCCAAGGTTTTTTAAAATATGCAAAAATTTGAAAATTCCATATTGTCGTAAAAGATGAACAAAAGGAATATTCAAAGAATGCGCAAGCGCAACATCAGCAGGAACAGCTCCTGAATATTGCTTGTCGTAATTTTCAGGAGAAAATCCTGCAATCTTTGTTGGAACATCTTTTAATAAAGTAGCCGGCAAAATTTCACCATCCGACAAAGCCGCCGCATAAAGGAATGGCTTTAAAACACTTCCGGTACTTCTATTTGCAAGAACCATATCTACATCTTTTTCAGCTGTATTTGTATTAAAATCTGCATTCCCAACATAAGCCACAACATTTCCTGTTTCTACTTCTAAAACCAAACAAGCTAAATTATTGATATTATTTTGTTTGTAAATATTATTGAAATTTCTTACGATTTCATTACACCTTAATTGATATTTAATATCTAAAGTTGTTTGGATTTTATTGGAAGTTTTTGAAAATTCTTTTGTAGCTCGACTCACTAAATGATAGGCATACATAGGATATGGTTGCGGATGTTCGGGAATTTCCTCATAAATTGCAAGTTCGTATTCTGTTCGAGAAATTATTTTTTTGTCGTAAAGTTTCTTTAGCAAAATATCTCTTTTTATTTTTAATTTTTCACTATTTTTTACTGTATTAATAAATGACGGAGAATTTGGTAAAACAGCCAACATAGCATTTTCAGACCATGACAAATTATTTTGGTCACGCCCAAAATAACGCCAAGCTGCAGCCTCAATTCCGACAACATTTCCCCCAAAAGGAGCATGAGAAACATACAATCGCAAAATTTCATCTTTTGAATAACCACATTCCAAACGAAGAGCTAAAAATACTTCAATAAATTTTTCTTTAAATGTTCTTTTTTTCCCTTTTCTCATCAAACGTATCGTCTGCATCGTAATTGTAGAGCCACCACTAACAATTTTTGAACTCACTAAATTTTGTTTTATTGCCCTTGAAAATGCTATTGGGTCAATACCAAAATGATGACGAAATCGTTTGTCTTCAAAATTTATTATACAAGTTTTAAATTTTTCATTTAAATTTTCTGAATTTGGGAAACGCCATTGTTGATCTTCGGAAATTTTCACTCCAAGAAGCGCCCCATCTCTATCATAAACAACAATAGAATATGGGTCTGTAAATAATTCTTTTGGTAAACTAAAATAAAAAATAATAATGAAACTGAAAAATAATAAAACTGTAGTTAATAAAATTATTTTTTTTGCTTTATTTAATTTTTTAATTTTCGTAATTATTTTGAATGCTAATTTTTTCATTGTTTATTATTATTCATATTCCATATCATATCCCATATTCATATTCCATATCATATCCCATATTCATATTCCATATCATATCCCATATTCATATTCCATATCATATCCCATATTCATATTCCATATCA
>JAITXI010000055.1 GCA_031284905.1 Bacteroidales bacterium | reverse complement strand
ATTTCAAAATCTAAATTTAAAAGCTGATAATTTGCTTTTATATATTCTAGTGCAATTGTCGCCGATTCTTTCATAACATCGCCCAAATTTCCCGTCATACTCAAATTTCCTTTTCCTTTCGAAAGACTTGTTTCGATATATAAAATTTCTCCACCTGTTGCCGTCCAAGCTAAACCGGTAACTATTCCGGGCATATTACAGTCGGCATAAGTATCTCTTGAATATTTTGCAATTCCCAAATATTCTTCAATATCGCCTTCTGTAATTGTAGTCGGACATTCTTCTCCATCAACAATTTTTCTTGCCAAATGTCGAACTATAGTCGCAATTTTTTTATCTAAACCTCTTACTCCTGATTCTCTTGTATAATTATCAATGATTTTTTCAAGCGATTTGTCGGTAAATTTTATTTTATATTTTTGCAATCCATTGTCTTTTAATTGTTTACCAACAAGATGTTGCTTAGCAATTTCGATTTTTTCTTCAAGAATGTACCCTGAAACATCAATCAATTCCATTCTGTCAAGTAAAGCCTGATTAACATTATTCAAAGAATTTGCTGTTGCAATAAACATTACTTTAGAAAGGTCATATTCGATTTCTAAAAAATTATCATGAAATTCTGTATTTTGTTCAGGATCAAGGACTTCTAGTAAAGCAGAAGTAGGATCACCATGAAAATCATTTCCAACCTTATCAATTTCGTCAAGAACAAAAACAGGATTTGAAGTGCCGGCTTTTTTTATATTTTGCAAAATACGCCCCGGCATTGCACCAATATAAGTCTTACGATGACCGCGAATTTCTGATTCGTCATGCAAACCTCCCAACGACATTCTCACATATTCTCTATTCAAAGAACGAGCAATACTTTTTCCAAGCGAAGTTTTTCCAACTCCGGGAGGTCCGTAAAGACAAAGAATAGGAGATTTTAAATCACCTTTCAATTTTATCACTGCCAAATATTCTAATATTCTCTCTTTCACTTTTTCAAGTCCGAAATGATCTTCATCTAATATTTTTTGTGCATCTTTAATATTAAAATTATCTTTAGAATATTGATTCCAAGGCAATTCAAGCATAGTATTCAAATAATTAAATTGAACAGAATATTCAGGTGAACTACTGTGCATCTGACTAAATTTTTCCAATTCTTTATTAAAATGTTTTTTTACATTCTCAAACCATTTTTTCGATTTTGCTTTTTGTTTTAATTTTTTCACTTCAGAATCCGTACCGTTTCCAAGTTCGTCTTGAATTGCCTTCATTTCTTGTTGAAGGTAATAATCTCGTTGTTGTTTATCAAGATCTTTACGGGTCTTTTTCTGAATATCGTTTTGAATTTCAAGAAGTTGCAATTGGTCATTTAAAAATTCTAACAAATGAATTGCTCTTTTATTCAAATCTTGAATTTCTAATAACTCTTGCTTTTGTAAATAATTTATTTCTGCATTAGAACATAAAAAATTAACAAGAAAAAGATTATTAGTCATATTTTTTATTGTAGAAGCAAATTCTACAGGAATATTATGGTTTAAAGATATTATTTTAACTGAAATATCTTTTAGTGAATTTATTACCGCAGTAAATTTTTTATCATTGTTATAAATTTGAGTGTTTTCTAACAAATATTTCACTTTCGCAGTAAAATAAGGTTCTGTATCTACATAATTTTCTATTTGAAATTTTTGTTTTCCTCTGATAATCACAGAAATTGTATCTTCCGAATGGTTAATTATTTTTACAATTTCAGCAATTGTTCCAACAGAATTCATATCTTTAATATCAGGGTCATCTAAATTTGCGTTTTTTTGAGAAACAGCACCAAAAATTTTTATAGAGTTATTTATATCATTAATAAGTTTGATAGATTTTTTCCTACCTATAGTAATTGGAATAACAGTTCCGGGAAACAAAACGGCATTTCTTAACGGTAAAATCGAGATTGTTTCGGGAAGGGAGGAAATGTCTTCTGATTTTTCATCAAACATGGGGATTGTTATAGGTTCAAGACCAATAAAATCTTCAAGTGCTTCAAGTTCAAAAGAATTTTTATATTTTTTTGCCATATTTTTATTTTAAATTTTGTTAATAAATAGTAGAAGTAAACAGCAATGATTATGCCAAATCTATTCTATAAGTTCCGGACGAAATAATAACGTTCTTTTTTCAGCTTGTTCGTGTTTCCAATTGTCAATTTCTGCAAAATTACCTGACAATAAGACAGCTGGAACTTTCCAATCGTTAAAAATGGCAGGACGAGTATAAACCGGCGGAGCAAGTAAATTATCTTGAAATGAATCCGAAAGAGCAGATTGACCATCACCAATTGCTCCTGGTAACAATCTTACAATACTATCACAAATCATTGCAGCAACTAATTCTCCTCCTGTTAGAACAAAATCTCCTATACTATATTCTTTGTCAATTAAAAAATCTCGTATTCGTTGGTCAATTCCCTTATAATGTCCACACAGAATTATTATATTCTCCAACAAGCTCAATTTATTTGCTTCATTTTGCGACCATTTTTCACCTTCCGGCGCTGTATAAATTATTAAATCATAATTTCTTATTTTTTTCAAATCGTTAATCAAATTAAAAACAGGCTCAATCATAAGAACCATTCCTGCTTCGCCACCATAAGGATAATCATCAACTTGCCGATATTTCCCCAATCCATAATTTCGCAAATCATGAATCTCTATTTCTACAATATTTTTTTTTACGGCATTTTTAATAATTGAATAGAAAAGACTATTTTCAAGAATTTCCGGAACAACTGAGATTATGTCTATATGCATTATTTAAAAATCTTAATATGATTATTACACTGGTCAATTTGAGTAAAAAAGTATTGTTAATCGTTATTTTTTCACCAAATTTCATAATATACAAAAATAATAAAAATTAATTATTTTTACATATATGAATTCGTATATTATACACAAACTGTTTTCGTATGGAATCTGAAAGGTCTCACTACTCATAAATTAAATGTTATAAAGAAACTATACGTCAAATCGTTGCAACTACGGGAAGTGTTTAGAAATTGGAACAGCAAAATGGTAAGTGTGCAGTTCGTTCTATTGGTTATGCACTATTTTTCCAATTCTATTCCAACGGATTCCTCCATATTCTTTATTTCTCGACATCCAAACAAGCCAAGCCTTTCCAACAATATGGTCTTCCGGAACAAAGCCCCAATAACGAGAATCTGCCGAATTATTTCTATTATCTCCCATCATCCAATAATAATTCATCTTAAAAGTATATGTATTAGTTTCGATACCATTTATGAATAATTTTCCGTTTTCTATCTTTGCTGTATCACCATCTTTGAAATTTTCATAGTATTCAATAATTCTACCATAAATTGCTAAATTTCTCGGATTTATTTCTAATTCAGCACCTTTCTTGGGCACATACATCGGTCCAAACCAATCTTCATTCCAATCTACTAAATTTGACTGTGGAAAAATTCTGAAATTTTCTTCTCCTTTTAATCTCACATCTCTTTGTATCGTTTTTATGAAATTAATTTTTGAAAGTTTTTCTCGATTCTCTTCTGTCAAAGGCATAGTATATGTATTACCATTAACATTTCTCACTTCTGATTTATAAATATCATTATCTTTGAAAATTCTTTCCGGAATAATTGTTCCGTTTGTTGTTACATTATAATTAAATAATTTCCCGGGATAATTTTTTTGCTGAATTCCATTAATAAAAACTTCGCCATTTTGAACGGATAAAGTATCTCCCGAAATTGCTACGCATCTTTTTATATAATTTTCTTGTTTATCAATCGGACGAACAGTAATTTCGCACACTCCCAAAATTAATTTTCTTGAAATATTATTATAATCTTCCCAAGTTTTTTCTTTTCCCTGATTATTTTTAATAAATTCGGAATCTATTTCTTTTAATTTTGTAGCGGTTGCTTGTATTTTTTTATTTGTAATTGGCTGAATATTAGCTGAATATAAAATATTTTCGCTAATTTTTTGATAATATATATCTGATTTTACACTATTTGCCATAGCAGAATCTAATGAAATATCGGATTGATTTAAAATAAATGCTGCAATTCTCGCAATATCATAATAATCTTGTGATTGATTTTCAAGTACTACCGTATCACCTGTCGGATAATTAAAAACTACCATATCATCACGTTTCACTTCGCCCCAGCCTGCCATTCTGCGATATTCGTTTTCTATCCAAGTTAAATATGAAGGAGTATTTTTTGTAAGTGGCAATGTATGATGAACGAATGGAAATGTAAGAGGCGTCATCGGAACACGTGGTCCGTATGCAACTTTACTTACAAATAAATAGTCTCCAACCATTAAAGTTTTTTCCATCGAAGATGTTGGAATTGTAAAAGCTTCAAAAAAGAAAATTCTAATAAATGACGCTCCGACAACTGCAAATATCAAGGCATCTACCCATTCCAAAGATTTTTTTTGAACTTTTGTATATTTTTTATCTTTTTTTGGTTTCCAAAATGCCCAACGAACAAATTTTGTTACATAAATATCTATAATTAGCAATTCGCCAAATAAAAACCAATAATTTTTCAACCAAACTACCCATAATATATAACATATCGAAACTACAACAAACCATATATATCTACGATTTTCTTTTTTTATTGATTTTTGTAAAAAATTTTCGTTCTTTAATTCTGTTTCTTTTTGTGCTTCCATTGAAGTTTTATTTTTTTCGTTTTCCATTTTAAAAAATTCTAATTAAAAATTAAATAAATCCGACATTTTATAAATGCCTGTTTTTTTATTCAAAAATTCTGATGCTATAACTGCTCCTAACGCAAAACCATCTCTTGTCTTTGCTTCGTGTTCTATAATTATTTTATCTATCTCGCTTTCCCAAATAATTTTATGCTCTCCTACAATTTCACCTTCTCTTATTGATTTTATTCCAATCTTTGGAATTTTAGTACGATCGCTTAATTCCCATTCTGAAAATTTGTCATGATTTTCTATAATATCTTTTACAAGAGTTATTGCCGTTCCGCTTGGTTTATCAAGTTTCTGAATATGATGAGATTCTTCTATTCTGACTGAATAATTTTCAAAATGATTTAATAATTCTGCTAATTTCTTATTTATTTGTACGAAAACATTCATCCCCAAGCTATAATTTGATGAATAAAAAAATCCGACATTGTTTTGCTTACAAATTTTTTCTATTTTTTCTTCATTAAATTTCCAGCCGGTTGTTCCGGAAACAACAGAAATACCATTCTTCAAACATGCTAAAATATTTTTCTCTGCCGATTG
>JAITXI010000221.1 GCA_031284905.1 Bacteroidales bacterium | reverse complement strand
CTCGCGGTATGTGTCATCAATTTTTTCTAGTTTCCTTTGTTGACGTTTTTTAGTTGTAAAATTGGAGTTTCGAGCGAACAGCGTACGCGAAAAACAGTTTGGTCGTTTTTGCTGATGATATCGCTCGAAATATCAGTTACTACTCCGGTTGCCAAACCCCATTGATTGTAATTGAAAGCATCTAACTGAAATTTAACTCGTTGGTTTTGTTCTATATAACCAATATCTGCTGGCGAAATATAGCACTCTACAAGTAAGTTGCTGTCGTTCGAAATGTAGGCAATAGGCTGTGCGGGGGCAATAAAACTTCCGCGCTGAATGCCTGCAAATTTAATAATTGACCCAGAAACAGGAGCAAGCACTGCATATTTTGTTTTTTCGTCTTCGAGTTGCGAAATGTGCGAATATAATTCTTTGATTTCCAATTCGTAATTAGTGTGTTCGGCTTGCCAGCGATTGCGATATTGCTCGCGCAAATTTTCGTGAACTCGCAGGGCATTATCGTAGTTGTTTTTGTCGCGCAGATAATCGCTTTTCGAAATTGCATCTTTTTGATACAACTGTTCCGACACATCAACTTCGTGTTTTAAATATTCAATTTTAGTTTTTTGTTCATTGTCCGACGAAATAAATAAATTCTTTTCGTTCAAATACTTAGGAGTTTGCAATGCTGAAAATTTTCCCGAAAGTAATGCCGAAATATCAGCAATAAAAGCCGAATCTTCTTGTATTTTTTCAAAACTTCTATCTATCTGAACAGTAATATTTTCGGCTTTTAATACCAAAAGGGTATCGCCTTGTGTAACTAACAAATTTTCGCTTATTCTAATTTCCGTAACTTCGCCATATACAGCCGTTTGCAGTGTGTTATTCTCATTTGGACTGCGCACAATGCCTCGTGCTTGCGTAGTGATTGGCACGGCAATAAACGGCAACGCCACAATAGCAGCAACTACTGCAAGCAGCACCACAACGTAAAGCAAACTGCTGCTTGATTTACGTCGCACAAAAAGCGATTCGGTAGTGTCAGAGATTATTTCGGGTGGGAAAAGTTGGGACATTAATTAGTTTTGAATGAGATTAAATTCTTTTGTAGTGCCATTTCTAACAATCTCTATTGTTATTTGTTTCTTATGTAAAAGAAACTTTATAAGTAATTTTTGGTTTGAAAAATCAAAAAATTGTTTTTCAATGCATACTATTTCATCTTGCAACTTTATTCCAAGTTTGTCTGCAATGCCATTCTCTTCTAAATATGAAACAAAATATTTATCACCTCTTTTATCTACAATGAAACCAAAATCGGAAATAGCAGGAATATAATCAATTTTCTCAAAATTTACTTTGGGTTTTATATATAAATTATTCAGAGATAAATATTTTGTATTTTGATTTCTGTAATTTAAAATGAAATTAAATCGTTTTATCAATCGTGCCCCAATAATATTTTTAGGGAATGCGCTGTTATAAAACACCTGACAATTTGGGATTTGAATACTTCCCCATTGAATATCAACGTTTTCAAATAAATATAAAGTTTTTTTTACTCCAATAATTTTCCTGTATGGGTGTGTTTGTTTTAACAGTCTAAACATATTTTTATTTACTAATATTTCATCGCCACAGCCCAAATCAAGTGTAAAATTTCCAACTTTTTTTATCTTGGGAAACAGTATTTTTATTTTATCATAATCAAGTCCATTTTTTATCAAATCAAAACCTTCTATCTCATTTTCCAATAATTGATTATCTTTAAAACCGAATAAAATGAGTTTGTTGTTATCCAAATCAAATTTCCAATTAAGTAATTCCAATATATTAGTGCCTATAACATTTTTATACATAATGTTATAAGTTGTATTTGCAGTATCAATGCCACTGAACAGCGGATTTCCCAAATTCAACTCATTTATTGAAAATTTATCAAAATAATATAGATTAGGTTTATATTGTTGTCCGGATGAATTAGTAACATTTAATGGGCGTTTTCCCCAGAAATGCGGATTCAATTTTTGAATGTCTTCTGTTTTATAAGAAGATGTATTCATTTTTGTGTCAATGATAAAACTCTCATTTACCGAATCATTCACACAAGCGGATAAAGAAAAATAGTTAGAAACAGAATCTATCGTAATAGGTAGTTCCACTCTAAATGTATCCGGTAAATTTTCAATTTGTTTTTCGTTGTAATTTACCATTTGAAAAACAGCGTTGATTAAACACGAGTTAAAAAAAATGAAAACAAAACATAATACCACAATAAACTCAATAATTTGAACTATAGATTTCATATCCTATCGTATTTAATTAAAAAAAGTAAGCAGCATAAAATGCCGCTTACAAATTAATTTAAAGATTTTAACCACAGCATTGCTCTATTACCCAATCGCCGACAGCCTTAATTGCTTCGCCAATCACTTTAATAACATTCCCGATTTCACATAAAACCTCTTTAAAGCTACCGCCTTCAATAGCCATCATTTCTTGTTGATTTAATTCCATAACGCCATAAGCGTTTAAATTTAATGTTTTGTTCATTTTGTTAAATGTTTTACAAAGTTAATAAATAATTTTAAAATAAATAATTGGGCGTATAGGTCAAAATTCAGGCTGAATTTTAGACGTTTTGTTCAAGAGGTCAAAATTCAGGCTGAAAATTTCCATAAAAAATTGTTTTTCAAAATTATCATTTTACGTTTATATTGTCAAATCAAATGGAAACAAGCTCCGCTGACAGGAATAAATTTAATCTACGAGTATTGTTCCTATTAAAAAGATTGTCTTTTTTGACAGTATTTTAGTGGTATAATACTGATAGTTTATGCCTTAAAAAACCCATCTATAAAAGCATTTTTTTTGTTCATAATCTTTGATTGGCTACAAAGCTATTATTAATAAGCCTTTCAAAAGTTTTGAGCCTGAATTTTGACCCATAAGTCAAATTTTCATTTAAACCTCTTTCAAACGATTTATAAGGATGTGCGAAGTAAAAATTCGCCTCTAAAAGTTAGGTTATAAATTTGTGTTCTGCTTTTTATTTCAACAAACACGGTCGGTAGCAGGAAAAATTGCACCACTGTGATTTTCACCAATAATCTCGTAGATTTTTTTCTTGTTATTTCTGCTTTTTTAATTCAAAAATTTCGTATCTTTATACTTCGGTTAGACGAAAAACTAATTTAAAACATTTATTCATTTTGGTAAGAGAGGGATTGCATTTATTACTCTGATGTTTAATAAATTATTTTTCTTATGATTTCTAATTTAATTTACGATAAATAAGAATCTATTGTAAATTTCCGTAAATCAATATTCTATTTCTGTTAAAAATAAACCTTCGGCAGGTGCAGATTGTCCTGCTGAA
>JAITXI010000209.1 GCA_031284905.1 Bacteroidales bacterium | reverse complement strand
ATTTCAACAACAACATCTGCCTCATCTCGCTCAACTTCATATAGAGCCTCCTGATAAGTATTTTTATAATCTGTTAAAACAAAATAACCGGAAGAAAGCACTTTGTTGGCAAATTTGCGAGAAATATCACTGTGATCGTGGTCAACAAAGCATACATTGATGTGCTCAATTTCAAAATTTGCAGCCAAAGGTAGAATTATAAGTTCTAAAATTGGCATCACAAAAATGATAGCCATCAGAAATTTATCTCTAAAAATCTGCTTGAACTCTTTTTCTATCAATAACCAAAGAATTTTCATATCATTATTCGTACAAGAACCGTGCCAAAGTTATAAAAATTTAAGAAAACAACGAAATATTATGTAAAGCAAGAAAATTATCAGTAAAATTTACAAAATACCTTTTTAATTTAAAAAATTTGTTGTAACTTTACAATGCGAAGTTAGTCAAAAAAAGCAACAGCGTGTGAAAAACAATTTAATGCCCTGGTTTTTTTGAATGTGTATAAGAATAGTAAAGTGGCAATATGATGAGGATATTAGTTGATGCGACTCAAATACCGGTCCAAAAAGTAGGTGTAGGTGTTTATGCCTATAATACTTTTGAAAATATCATAAAAATAGATACGAAAAATCAATATATCTTTATTGTTCAAGATGATGATAATGATTTTGATTATTTTGCCGGTGAAAATGTGAAAATAAAAAAGATAAAGGCTTCAATTTATAGAAATTTCTTTTTCAGATTTATATTAGAACAGTGTTATTTGCCATTTTATTGCCGTAAATATAAAATAGATATTCTACATTCTTTGCACTATTCTTTTCCACTTTGTCTAAGCAAAAAACACAAAAAAATAGTTACAATACATGACTTAACCTTTTTCATCTACCCTAAAGTACATACATTTATAAAAAGATATTATTTTAGGATGTTCATTACTTTGGCTGTAAAAAAAGCAGATAGACTTATTTGTGTCTCTCAATCAACAGCAGATGATTTAAAGCGTTTTTTCCCAAAAAGTACTGTCCCTATTGATGTGGCACCTTTGGCTGTAACTGATAATATGATATTTTCTGATAAAGAAATAAAATCAACATTAGAAAAATTTAACTTATTAAATACAAACTTTGTCTTATTTATTGGCACATTAGAACCACGTAAAAACATTACTTCAATTATACGTGCATATAGTGAAATAAAAAAATCGGATTCTCAATATAAGTTAGTTCTTGTTGGAAAAAAAGGATGGTTTTACAACTCAATATTCCTGTTAATCAAAGAATTAGGCATTGAAAATGATGTTGTTTTTACAGATTTCGTTTCTATCAAGGAAAAGTATATACTGTTATCAAGTTCTACCCTTTTTGTGTATCCATCACTATATGAAGGGTTCGGATTACCTGTTTTAGAAGCGATGTCGTATCAAAAGCCAATCATTACAAGTAATATCTCTTCTATGCCTGAAGTCGCCGGAGATTCTGCGATTTTAATTGACCCTAATAATATTGATGAACTGATAAGTGCAATGAAAGCCTTGTTATTTAATGATGACCTTGCTAAGCAATATGCAGAACGAGCAGCAGTGCGAGCAAAATTATTTACTTGGAAACAAACTGCTGAATTAACACTAAAATCATACAATTCATCATTACAAACTATAAACTATAAACTATAAACTAAAAACTAAAAACTAAAAACTAAAAACTAAAAACTAAAAACTAAAAACTATAAACTAAAAACTATAAACTAAACTCTAATAACTTTTAACTTTTAACTTTTAACTTTTAACTTAATATGAAACTTCTATCGCTTGCTATTGCCTGTTATAATATGGAAAAACATATTCCCAACTGCCTGACATCACTTTTGACGCCGGAAACAAGTGGCGACTTGGAAATTATTCTCGTAAACGATGGCAGTAAAGACAATTCTCTTAAAATTATGCAAGAATACAAAGAAAAATATCCGGAAAGCATCGTCATCATTGACAAGGCTAACGGACATTATGGTTCTTGCATCAATGCTGCACTCGATATCGCTACAGCAAAATATTTTCGTCCACTCGACCCGGATGATTATTTCGACACCAAAAATTTGATTTATCTTTTAGAAAAACTCAAAAATACCGATGTGGATATGATTATCACCGACAGAAGTTTTGAATTTCCTAAATATTCCAAAAAAAATAACATAAAAAACTATTTCCACAACGTTGAAGCGGAAAAAATATACGACTACGACAGTAAATATTTTGTGGATACCCCTCTAATTCTTAAGGGCATCGGTATGCACAATCTCACATACAAAACTCCCCTACTCCAAGAAATGAATTTTAAGATGACTGAAGGTATTTATTATGTGGACAGAGAATATGAATTTTATCCGCTACCTAACGTCAAAAATTTTGTTTTTTTCGATGTTGTCCTATATAAATATTCCTTGGGCATTAGCGGTCAGTCTATGGCAATCGCGCAAATGATAAAAAACGTTGAAAATCAGTATATCATCATAAACAAGATGCTCAACTATCTGAAAACCAACGAAATAAACAAAGTTCAAGAGAATATGTTGCTTGCTTGGATTGAAACTTATTACAATATGACTCTTTGTATCAGCAAACGAAATCCTGTTAATGAGGCTAAACTCAAAGAACTTGATGGTTTTTTGCTGGAAGTAAGTCCGTCTCTTCATCAGAAAACGAATAATTTCAAGATGCTTGCTTGTTTTCAATACGTGAAACGCTGGCGTCAAACCGGCAAATATTGGGGTGATACTTGGCTCGCTCGTGTGTTTTATTTTGTTAGAAATATTTTAAAAACCTGTTTATATCGCTTGAGAGGGGCATAATATGGCAACAATAAAGACCAATAAAAAAGATGTCATTTGGACTTATCTCGCAACTTTTATGAAGGTTGGCGTTGGTATTATTTTAATGCCGTTTATCTTGCATACTTTTTCTTCCGATTTGGTTGGGATATGGACTGTTTTTATGACTATTATCGCTCTTGCGAATCTTTTTGACTTAGGTTTTAATCCAACTTTTACCAGAAGTATGGTTTATGTTTACAGTGGCGCAAAGCAAATTCAAAAGCAAGGTCTACATAATGTTGATGGCGACACTTCGATAGATTTTTCACTTTTCAAAGGGCTTATCAATGCTATGAAGTACTTCTATAGCAGGATTGGTTTAATTTTATTGACTATTTTGCTTACGGCGGGTACTTACTATATTTATCGCATTCTGCAAGATTACTCCGGCAATAAAACCGAAATTTATATAGCGTGGTTCATATTGTGTGTTATCAACTCATACAATTGCTATACTCAATATTACGATGCCTTATTGAAGGGTATTGGCAAAGTGAAGCGTATCAATCAAATAAAAGTTCTAAGTAGTTTTTTGTATATTCTTGTTGCGATAATTATGATTTTGTTAAAATTTAACTTAATTGCCATTGTTTGTGCACAAGTAGTACAAATTCTATCGCTTCGTCTTCTGTCCCAAAAGAGTTTTTTCACAAAAGAGCTCAAAACTTTGCTACTTAATGTTGTTGCTACACCTGTGAAAGATGTGATAAAGCCTATTGCGCCTAACGCCATCAAACTTGGGATAGTAGGTTTTGCGGCTTTTCTCACAACAAGAGTAGCAAACATCATTGCTCCACTTTATCTACCTTTATCAGATGTGGCATCCTACG
>JAITXI010000205.1 GCA_031284905.1 Bacteroidales bacterium | reverse complement strand
AAAAAAGGAAAACAACATTTTATATGTTTCATATATAGTAGCCCCTCCATATTCACTATCTTATCTTATTTCCTCATTTGAGCAATTTGTTAATTCTACTCTTTCAACATTAAGTGAAGCAGAATCTTCATAAACCCAATAACTTCTCTCTTTATAAAGGCGGTATTCTTTTTCTTAAAAAAATGTGCTGGTTTTTTAAAATTAATATATTATTTTTGTATTATAAAGACGAAATATAATATGGACAATATTGATTTGAATGCGCTATTTAAAATGACTTACGGCTTGTATGTTATTTCTTCGGCTTTTAATAATAAATGCAGTGGTTTTGTTGGTAATGCTGTAATGCAACTTTCACCTGACCCTGTTAGAATTGCCGTTTGTTCGAGCAAAAATAATTTTACAACTGAATTAATTCAAAAAAGTAATAAACTTTCTGTTTCAATTTTAAATAATAATAATTCTACTAAAGAAATTATTGGTAAATTTGGGTATAAATCAGGTAAAGAAATTGATAAATTTGCAGGTTTAAATTATTTTTTAGATGATGGCATTCCTGTTTTAAAACAAAATGCCATTGCTTGGCTCACAGGTGAAGTTGTTGAATCTATTGAATTAGATTCTCATTTCCTTTTTATAGTTTTGATAAATAAATGTGAATTTGCTGATTATTCTTCACAACCAATTACTTATGAATATTATCGTGATGTGTTTAAAGGAGTTTCGCCTAAAAATGCGCCTACTTATATTGACCATTCATTATTGAAAAATATCGAAGATGTTTCAAATGATATTTGGGTATGTGATTTGTGTAAATACGAATACAATCAGAATTTTGGCGATCCGGATTCAGGTATTCCGGCAGGTACAAAATTTGAAGATTTACCTGACGATTGGGTTTGTCCGGTTTGTGCTAGAAGTAAAGGTGAATTTTCTCAAAAAAATAAAAAAAATATTAATAAATTAAATAATACAATTATGGATTCAAGAAATGAAATTTGGGTTTGTGAAATTTGTGGTTATGAATATGACCCAACCGTTGGTGATGTTGATGGAGGTATAGCTCCCGGTACTGCGTTTGAAGATATTCCGGACGATTGGATGTGCCCAATTTGTGGAGTTGGAAAATCTGATTTTAAGAGAAAATAGAGACAAAAAGGCTGACTAACAGTAAACAATAAAGTGATTTTAGATTATTACGTGCGACTATGTGAAAACGCTACGTTAAGTTGATGATTTTAAATTGAAATCGTAAATTTTAACTCTTAAAGAGTTAAAAAAGAAATCATTTACGTTGCCACGACCCCGAAGTGGGTCGAACTAAATCGTAAATATTTTTTTACTTTATATTTCAAATCCCACACTAAAACTCATACAATTATTATATTGCCCACGATTTAGAAAACGAGTTTGTCCTCCAGGATGTGGCTTTATTGGCGTAAACGGAAAAGTGTATGAGAATCTGTAATTTGCAAACCATCTTTTTGCAAAATAATATGTTACACCTACATTTAAAGCGACTTCTATTTTCCTAAATTCTTTATCGTTTTGAGCTTGTCTATAAATATAGCTTTCACCTTTTATTAAATAAGAAACTGATGGTCCAAATTCTACTAACAAATTGTTTTTCAGAGTATAATCAAAAAGTGACGGCAGTTTAAATTTGTCAATTTTATAATTAAACATAATTGGAAGTTCGATATAGTGCAAATCTATTGCAAATAATTCTCTACGTGTTTCGGTTTCGTCTTTTCCCGAATGGTTGCTTCCTTTATTTCTATAATTTAATTCTAAAGAAGCACCCCATTTTTGATTTGACAAAAAAGTATTTCTGACATAAATCCCACCTGTTGGAGAAATTTTATGATAGCCTCCGTGCGAATCGCCATCAACTTGACTAATCAATCCGCCAAATTTCAAACCTCCATAAAAAGATTGCGATTTTAAATTTGAAATTATCAAACTTAAAATCGCAAATATGTATATTTTTTTCATTTTTATTAAATTGTAAACCTCAAGATCGTCATAAACCAACTTTATATTTTTCGCTTTTCAAGGTTTTCTTTATTTCTTCAAGTTGAGTCCTTACGCTCATATCTAATAGGAGATTGTCTATTCTAATTTTTATCCCTCCTATCATAGAATCATCTATTACTTTTGTAATTTCTGTTTCGGCTTGAAATAAATTTTTAACAATAGCTGTTAATTTGCCTTCCGATTCCATATTTATTTCAACAGGCGTTGTTACTATTACTTCTTTGATATTTCTTTCTTCGCGATAAAATTTTTCAAAATTTCTTATAATATCAAAAAGATAGGTCTCTCTGCCTTTATCAACGATAAATTTTAAAAAATCCAAACTTATTTTATCAACATAATTTTGAAAAATATTGGTAAATAATTCTTTTTTCTTTGTACCTTTAATTACAGGATTATAAATTATTTCGTTAAATTCTTTTTCAGGTTTTAATACTATTCTAATTAAAATGAAATCCTTACGCACTTTATCTAATAAATTTTTTTCTTTCGCTAAAAGAAAAACTGCTTTTGCATATCTTACTGAAATTGCTACAGAATTCATTTTAATTTAATTTTACGTTGTCTAATATTTTATTTACTAATATTTCGTGTTCTGTAGTTGTACTAAGTTCTTGACGTACTACTTTTTCTGCAACAAGAATTGATAATTCTAAAATTTTATTTTTCATTTCTTCAATAGCTTTAGCTTTCTGATTTTCAATATCTATCTCTGCTTGTCTTTTGATTTTTAAGACTTCTGCAACTGCATTTTCTTTTGCTTGGAGAATTATTTCGTCTTTTACTTCTCTTGCTTGTTTCAAAATATTATCTCTTTCAACTCTTGCTTCTGCCATAATTTTTTCATTATTTGCAGTAAGATTTTTCATTTCCTGACGAGCAAGTTCTGCTTGATTCAAGGCTTCTTCTATACTTTGATTTCTTTTATTAATCATTCCAAGTATAGGTTTCCATGCGAATTTCCTTAAAAGCAATAATAAACATAAAAATATTATTGTTGTCCAAAATATTAATCCTATTCCGGGTTGTACTAATTCCATTTTTTTATTTTTTTTATTGGTTTAATAATTTTTTTCAAAAAAATCATTTTCCTACACCAATCGTGTAGGAAAATGAAAATTGTTTTAATTACTCATCAATGCAACTACTACTCCAAATAATGCAACACCTTCGATTAACGCACATGCGATAATCATTGCCATTTGAATATTACTTGCTGATTCCGGTTGACGAGCGATAGCGTCCATTGCAGAACTTCCGATTTTTCCAATTCCTAATCCTGCTCCAATTACTGCTATTGCTGCTCCAATTGCTGCTAAATTCATAATAAATTATTTAAAAAGTTAAACATAAAAAAATTCTATTTTAATGATGATGTGGCTCTGTTGATATTCCTATAAATAATGCAGATAACATCGTAAATATATATGCTTGAAGGAATGCTACTAATAATTCTAAGCAATCCATAAATAATACAAAAATAAATGATACAGGTGCCATTGCAAATTTGAATAGAAAAATTAATCCTACCAAACTTAATATTATTATGTGTCCTGCTGTAATGTTTGCAAATAGACGAATTGTTAATGCAACCGGCTTTACAATTATACCTATCAATTCAACTATTGCTAAAATTGGTTTTACAAAAACCGGCACTCCAGGCATCCAAAATGTATGTTTCCAATAATGTTTATTTCCAAATACATTTATTGCTATAAATGTAAATAATGCTAAAGTAAGTGTTACGGCAATATTTCCTGTTGCATTGGCATTTCCGGGGAAAAATGGTATTATCCCCATCAAATTGTTAAATATTATGAAAAAAAATACTGTTAATAAATATGGTAGGAATTTTGACGTTCTTTCACCTAAACATGGATAAATTATATCATCTCTAACAAATAATATTACCGGTTCTAAAAATGCTTGTATTCCTTTTGGTCTGCCCGGATGTTTTTTGTACGATTTTGCTACCGTGATAAATATTAATAGCACAATAACACTAACCAATAACATTGAGGCTACATTCTTTGTTATTGAAAAATCCCAAGGTTTTTCATTTAATATTTTTCCTTCGCCGTTTTCTGTTTTTTCAACATCTAATTCTCCTGCTTCGTTTGCTAAATAAATCTTTTCGTGATGTAAGATATATTTGTTATTTCCTTTTTCAACAATTTTGTTTCCATGTTCAAATTGATTTGACAAAAATATATCAAATTGACCATTTGCAATAAGAATAATTGGAAGTGGAACTATAACGCTTGTTTCAACACCTTTTGAATTATGATATTCTAAAATTTGCCATTCATGTGCATCTTTTATATGATGCATAATCATTTCGTTTAAATCAAATTCTTCTCCTTTTTCATTCTTATTTTCTTGCACAAGCTCTTCATTTTCTGCTTTTAAAGAGACATTTACTGAGAATAGTAAAAATAATAATATATTTAACAATAAGAATATTTTTTTAATCATTTCTATCTTATTTATTATTTGACAAATTTAATAATTTATTTTGTTTTTCCAAAATTTTTTTTTATTTTTTTACAATAAAATTTATTATCCTTATACTAAACCGCTCTAAAATGTCCTTTTTAATCCATTTGAAACAAGTAATTGATTTTACTGTTTTTTATCATCTGACATTTTACAAAGTTCTTCTGATAACCTGTCTTCGACTTCTTCCATAGAATTGAAAGTGTGATTCTTAAATAGTCCTTTTTCTCGGACATGTTGCCAGAGATGTTCCAAAGGATTACATTCTGGAGAATTCGCAGATTGAAACAAGAAGAGCAGCAACGCACGTCATTAGAATGGAATTTGCAACGTACTTTATCAAAAATCAATTACCGCATTCATACCGATGCCATTAAAGAATAGATTGTTCCTGCCATTGTTACCAAAGAACAAATATCATATATTTACGCTAATGAAGCCGATTTGTTGAATGTAGCTTTATTTGGAAAAACTGCAGCACAATGGCGAAGTGAAAATACCGACAGCAAAGGTAATATTCGCGACATTGCTACATTGGAGCAATTAGTTGTTCTTTCAAACCCTAACTCCGCTCAGTTTAGGGTGGTTATTGTGTTAATTGTTTGTGATGCAACGATTTAAGTTAAATTACAGACAACCTAATTAGGTTATTTAAGTAATTTAGCTAATTTTCTGTATTACAGTTGTTTATGTAA
>JAITXI010000153.1 GCA_031284905.1 Bacteroidales bacterium | reverse complement strand
TTTTGCAATAACCTAATTAGGTTATGCAAAATTATATAAAAAAATAACACTACCAAATAATAATGCTACTTTTTTTTGCTTTTTTTTATTAGACGGGGTAAATTTGGGCGGAGTTAGGGATTAAATGAAAATATGGTAAATTTTTCCTATATATTCTGCTATGTACTACATCGACAGGAACACCAAGCAATTTTTCATTTTTTGATACATACACAGCACGCCACATCTTTACTTATTATCATCAACAATAAAAACATCTTCGTTTTTTTCTTTCATTAAAAGGTTTTCGCGTGCATACTTTTCTACGGCATCTTTTCCTGAAGATAATTCATCATTTTTTTGTTGTAATTCTTTAATTTGAATTTGCATACTTGACATTTTAATATTCAAATCTTCTATCTTTTTAGAATTTTTCATAGAATTAATCAAACTGTTTGAGTCAAAAAACACAATCCAAAGTATAAAAGCGATAATAGTTATTAAAAATTTATAATCTTTAATTATTAACCATAATTTTTTAAATTTTTCCATAATTTTTTTATTTGCTAATTGTTATTTCTTCTAAAATTTTCCCTGTTGTTAGTGGTGGTGGTGGAGTATTTAGGATATTTGAAATTGTTGGAGCAATATCAGTAATATTTATTTTAGTATAAATAGTTTGTTTTTTTATTTTCCAACCATACCAAATCAACGGAACATGTGTATCGTAACTATAGCCTGAATTATGATTAGTGGCAAACGGAAGGTCTTCAATCCAGCCTGGTTTTAAAGAAATCATAATATCTCCGGAACGTTTTTGGTTATACGAATTTTGCATTTTTTGAGGCATTCCCGACATAAAAATCATATTTTGAAATTGTGTAGAGCTAATAGCATTCGTAATGCCATTTGAATTTATTATGAAAGAAATTATTTTTTCTTGAAAAGCTCCTAAAGCAATTCCGGAATCTTCGATTAACGTTTTATTCAAATATAATTGACTATTATTATAATCTAAAATCCATTCCCCTTCTCCATAAATTGACTTCAAATACGATTTTAATAATGCAACTATATAATGTTGTTTATAAATCCCTGTTGGGAGTTTATTATCCATCGAGAATTGGGGAATTTCTGAAATACCATGATTTGAAGTAAGATAAATAAGAACATTATTTTTACCTACAACCTCTTCAATAACTTCAATTAGATGAGCAATATTTTGGTCAAGACGTAAATATAAATCCAAAACTTCTGCAGATTGCGGACCAAAAAGTCGTCCTATATTTTCAGAAACAGAATAATTTACAAATAAGAAATCAGTAAAATCATCCTTCCCTAAATTTTCATTATATAAAGCTGCAACAGCTAAATCTGTTAAGTGAGTATTTCCTTCGGGAATCATTTCAAGAAGTTCGTAATTTATAATAAATTTTTTCATTTCAGAATAATTATATGGAAAAGTTTTATAAACACCATCTATACCAATTTTGTAAATATTTGTATCATAATCGAATTTTTTTATATCTTGTATTGGAAAAGTTGGAGTCCAAATACGAGTAAGATATTCTTCAGGCATTTTTTTATCGTTTTGGTCTTCTATCCATTTTGGTAATTTTTTTGTATAATACGAGCTTGTAACCCAATTTCCGGAAACATTATCAAACCAAACAGCAGCATCAGCGGCAAAACCACCACTCAAAATAGCAGCATATTTACTTAACGAAAGACTAAAAACTTTAGATTTATTAGCATAAAAAATTTTTGTCTCATCACTAAAAGTTGTTGAAAGTAAGTTTTTTGGAGAAAAACCCGATTTATCTTTTTTTGTTCCAATAATTTCTTGAGCATTATCTTCAATAGAAATTTCTTTTTTACCTGTTAAATGATTAAACCAATAATCTGTTACAATTCCGTGTGCTGCAGGTTCTGCTCCGGTTATAATAGTTGCATATCCGGGCGAAGTTTGAGTGAGACTATAATTAAGGAAAGCATTTTTACAATTTGTTCCATTTATAACTAATTTCTTAAAACCTTTATCACTGAATTTGTCCCAAAATTTATCTAAATAATCTTGTCTCATTTGTTCTACGACAATACCTACAACTAATTTTGGCTTTGAAGATGGAATAAGCAAAGAATTATCTGAATTATTTTGAGAAATGGAAATAATACTTATGAATAATAGTAAGATAAAAAAAATGTTTTTCATTCATTATTAAATAATATACAAAAATATATAAAATTATTTATTCTTTCAAATTATAAATTCACAGGAAATTAGAAAAAATTGTTAATATCTATACAACAAATATTCTTTATCCAATATAAAGACTATATTATTAACGGGTAGAACCTGTTTAATTATAAATAAAATTGATAATTTTACAATTTATGGATATTTGGCAACTTTAATGAAAATAAATTTGGCAATATTTTTGTTATCTAATTATAGATAAAGTAAAAAATAATATTATGAAAAAATTTTTAATTATTGGTATACTGGTTTCCTTAGCAGGAAGTTTTGCTTTCAGTCAATCAACAAAAGTTAAAATTGAAACATCAAAAGGAACGATGACTATTATGTTGTATGATGAAACTCCCCTTCACAGAGATAATTTTATTAAATTAGTAAAAGAAGGATTTTATAACGATTTATTATTTCACAGGGTTATAAAGAATTTTATGATACAAGGTGGTGACCCAAATTCTAAAAATGCACCGGAAGGAGCAGCATTAGGAAATGGCGGTCCGGGTTATACAATTCCTGCAGAATTTAATACCAAATATTTTCACAAAAAAGGAGCACTATCAGCAGCCAGATTAGGAGATCAAGTAAATCCACAAAAAGAAAGTTCCGGCTCTCAATTTTATGTAGTTCAAGGTCTCGTTTATACCGACATGCAACTTGACCAATTTGAAAATAGAATGAACGTAAAATATACAAAAGCACAACGAGACACATATACAACAATTGGCGGAGCTCCGTATTTAGACTCTCAATATACAGTTTTTGGTGAAGTAATTGACGGTTTAGACGTAATTGATAAAATTGCATCTGTAGAAACTCTTCCGGGCGACAGACCAAAAGAAGATGTGAAAATATTAAATGTTACAATAATTAAATAATATAAATTCCGGCTATTCTTTAGATATATATATTTTGTATCTTTACATATGATTGTCCAAAGTATTAAAATCTATAGGCAAGCCTAATTTGATAGTAAAATAAGCCTGATATCTTATTTCAAAGAATTGGGCTTTTTTGTTCATATGGCTATTTTCTAGTAAAGTAAGCAATGTTTCTGTTTTAAACCGAATATCGAAGTTCGGAGAAAAAGTTATTCAGACGAAATTAAGATGGTTGAAGTTGATAAAATGCCTACTATTATTGGTTCAAAAAAACTACTGTTGTATATGTATTGCTGTTAATAGAATTGCTATGCCTGATTTTTACCTTGGAAAGTTATAATTGTATAAATTTTAACAACATCAAAATCACTTGAAAAAATTTTTACTTTTTAATTTATCCATAAAGTAAATATATTGCCTATCGTAATTCTTGCTGATTCCTCTAACATATTTCTGTTTTCCAATTTTTCTCTTATGCTTATGGTATATGATATTGATTTCTATCAATTGCAAAGCACTGATATTCAATATTATATTTTTCTAATGTTATAACACATAAGAGAGTGGCTCGCAGATTTCATTACTCGTTTTGAACCACATCCGGCTAAAATTACTGTTATTTTTAGCATCTATTTTCTTGTTCCAAGTTCTTTGTCTAACATTATTAATGCAGACGGAATATTTTCAACTTTTTTTAAAGTTTCTAATAAATTTAAAGCTGTATCTTCTTCTTCTACTTGTTCTTTAACGAACCATTGTAAGAAATTTTGAGTTGCATAATCTTTGATTTCAATTGCAGAACTCATCAACTTATAGATATAGCTTGTTACTTTTTGTTCATGTTCATAAGTATCTTGAAAAGCTTCTGATGGGTTATTCCATGATGTTTTTACTTTGTCAATCGGCTTTAATGTAATATTACCGCTTCTTTCATGAACATAATTAATAATTTTCATAGCATGTTCTTGTTCTTCTTGAAATTGTTTGTTCATCCAATATGCAAATCCGTTAAGATTTTGTTCAGAAAACCAAACCGACATACTTAAATATAAATATGCAGACCACAACTCTGCATTTACTTGTTCATTTAATTCATGATACATTTTTTCTGAAATTACCATAACTTAATTTTTAAATTTTTAAAAATATAAAAAAAAAGAGGCAAATAATACCTCTCTTTTTTATTTTTCCTTAACCTTCAATAATTGCACCTATAGGACAAGCATCACAACAAGTTCCGCAAGAAATACAAGCTTCTTCGTCAATACTATAAATACTACCTTCTTTAATTGCCCCAATCGGACATTCATCAATACATGTTCCACATGCTACACATTCATCTGTTATTTTATATGCCATTTTTAATTTATTTTAAAATTTTATGCAAATTTAATATTTGTTTAGATAAATTTAATAAGAAAAATTGATCTTGTTGTTATTTAAAATTGTTATAAATAAGAAAAATTTAATTTATTAAAAATATTACTTATTAGACTGATATTTAGGTTAATATTAATACATAAATAATATAATTTATTATCTTATTGCCAATTCCCCATCAACAACATCAACTAAAATTATGCCGTCAGAATTAAATTTTTCTGAAATTATCATTTTTGCTATATTATTCTCTAATTCTCTTTGGATATATCTTCCTATTGGTCGTGCTCCATATTGAGGGTCGTATGCCTTATCAGCAATGTATTTTTTTACATTTTCAGTTACTATTTGTAAATCAAAACCTGCACTCTGTAATTTTTTACGTAATTTTTCAATAAACATAGAAACAATTTCAATTATTTGGTTTTTTAATAACGGTTTAAAAATAATAATATCATTAATTCTATTTAAAAATTCCGGTCGCATTATTGTTTTTAATTCTCCAAGAATATATTTTTCGATTTTTTTATTATCAATTTCGTTTTTTTCGATTTGCTGTTGAATAAATTGCGAACCAATATTTGAAGTCATAATAATAATTGTATTTTTAAAATTTACTGTTCTGCCCTTATTATCAGTTAACCTACCATCATCAAGCACTTGAAGTAAAATATTAAAAACATCGGTATGAGCTTTTTCAATTTCATCAAATAGAATTACAGAATAGGGTTTTCTTCTCACAGCTTCGGTTAATTGACCGCTCTCATCATATCCAACATATCCGGGAGGTGCTCCAATTAAGCGAGAAACTGTGTGTCTTTCCTGATATTCACTCATATCAATACGAGTCATCATATTCTCATCATCGAAAAGAATTTCAGCAAGTGCTTTTGCAAGTTCGGTTTTCCCAACACCTGTAGAACCAAGAAACAAAAATGAACCAATTGGTTTCTGAACATCTTGTAAACCTGCACGAGACCTCCTAACGGCATCGGAAACAGCGATAATTGCATCATCTTGACCAATTATTCTTTTGTGAAGTTCTTCTTCAAGATGTAAAAGTTTTTCTCTTTCGCTGGTTATCATTTTATTTACAGGAATACCAGTCCATCTACTAACAATTTCAGCAATATCATTTGAAGAAATCACTTCATTAACAATTGGGTTATCTCCTTGAATTTCAGTGAGTTTAGATTTTAATTTTTCTATCTGTTTTTCAGAATCAATAATTTTCCCATATCGTAATTCGGCTACTTTGCCATAATCTCCACTTCTTTCGGCATTATCTGCTTGATTTCTAAACAATTCAATATTTTGTTTTTCGATTTGAATTTTTTCAATAATATTTTTTTCTTCTTTCCATTCTGCTGTTAAAGTTGTTCTTTCTTCGTTCAAATTTTCAATTTGTTTTTGAATTTCATCTACTTGAATTTCATTTTTTTCTCGTTTTATGGCTTCTTTTTCAATTTCTAATTGTTGAATTTTTCTATTCAGAATATCAATATTTTCAGGTACAGAATCCATTTCCAAACGTAATTTTGAAGCAGCTTCATCAATAAGGTCAATTGCCTTGTCGGGAAGAAATCTATCAGAAATATATCGGTTCGATAACTGTACAGCTGCAACAATAGCTCCATCTAAAATTCTGATTTTATGATGATTTTCATAACGTTCTTTTAAACCCCTCAAAATTGAAATTGCATCAATCTCATCAGGTTCTTGTACCAAAACAATTTGAAAACGCCGTTCTAAAGCCTTATCTTTTTCAAAATATTTTTGATATTCATTGAGAGTTGTTGCTCCAATTGCTCTTAATTCACCGCGAGCAAGTGCCGGTTTTAAGATATTTGCAGCATCCATAGCACCTTGCGATTGTCCGGCACCAACCAAAGTATGAATTTCATCAATAAATAAAATTATTTCACCTTCCGAACTAACTACTTCTTTTACAACAGCTTTCAATCTCTCTTCAAATTCACCCTGATATTTTGCCCCTGCAATCAAAAGTCCCATATCTAAAGAATAAATAGTTTTTGATTTCAAACTTTCAGGGACATCACCTTTTACAATTCTATGTGCTAATCCTTCAGCAATTGCAGTTTTCCCGACTCCCGGTTCACCTATCAAAATAGGATTATTTTTTGTTCTTCTGGAAATAATTTGTAATACACGTCTAATTTCTTCATCTCTTCCAATAACAGGGTCTAACTTCCCTGCAGCTGCCCTTTCGTTCAAATTTATTGCATAACGATTTAATGCGTCATAAGTTTCTTCTGCTGTTTCTGAATTTACACTACTCCCTTTTCTTAGTTCTGAAATTGTATTTTTAAGTGATTCGGAATTTATTCCAACTTCACGAATTAAATTTCCAACGGCATCTTTTATATTTGTAAGAGCAAGAAATAAATATTCTACTGAAATAAATTTATCTCCAAATTCCGTTTTGTAGGATTGAGCGGCTAAAAATACTTTATTAACATCTGTCGAGCAGTATTCTTTACCTCCATATACTTTTGGATACGACAGGATAATTTTTGAAAGTTTTACTTCAAAATTTTGTTTATCAACTTCGTGTTTTGAAAAAATATAATTAATTATATTCTCACTTTCTTTAATAATTCCAAATAATAGATGTCCTGTCTCAACTTGCTGATTTTGATTATTTTGTGCTTTGGTAATCGCTGTCTCAATTACTTCTTGAGCTTTTATTGTATATTCTTGTAGGTTCATTTTTATTTTTAGATTTTAAGACTACTTAACTTTTTGATTGATTAATTATTTAATCTTTTTTCTATTATCAAAAATTAATCCAAATCTAAAAACACTTTTTTTGCAGACAAAATGACACAATCAAAATTATATTTACAGACAAAACGACAGAAATTTGACATGAATATCTGATGTATAAAATATTTACAATTATTCCGCTTTGCTACATAATGGCTTTGCCGTTCATCCAATTGAAAATTGAGAATTGAGAACGGCGCAGCCCTCGTGGAGCGAAGCGTAACAATTGAAAACGGCAAAGCCATTATGTAGCGAAGCGGAACAATTGATAGCATTGAGATATGAGACCTTTTCGTCAGTTCTCCGTTTACCGTTTCTCATTTACCCATGTAATTAAATCTAAAATTAATATTATCTTTGTAAAAAAAAATTAAAATGAGTTTTATCGTATTAGAAGGTTTAGATGGTTCGGGAAAAACTACACAAATTGAATTATTATCGGATTTTTTTAAATCAAAAAACAGAGAAGTAGAATTCTTTCATTTTCCAACAACCGATTCTGCAATATTTGGAGATTTAATTGCTCGTTTTCTTAGAGGCGAATTTGGCTCTTTAGAAGATGTAAACCCTTATTTAGTAGCTTTATTATTTGCAGGCGACAGATTTAATCTTTCAAAAAAAATTTTTACTTGGCTTAATGAAAAAAAATATATCATTACCGATAGATACGTTTATTCAAACATTGCTTTTCAAGGAGCAAAATTTCTTTCAGAAGAAGAGCAAAATAGAATTTCGGATTGGATTTTTGAATTAGAATATAATTATTTTAAAATTCCAAAACCGGATTTGAGTATATTTTTAAATGTTCCATTTGAATTTACAAAAAACAATTTATTAAACAAACGTATTGGAAACGACAGAAATTATCTACAAGGAAAAGAAGATATTCACGAAGCAAATTTAAATTTTCAATCGCAAGTTTATAAATTATACAACAATTCAATTGAAAAAGATGATAATTTTATAAAACTTGATTGTTTTGATGAAAATAATAAAATATTTGATAAAAAAATAATTTCCGAAAAGATAATTGAGTTATTATTTGATAGAAAATTGATTAATGATTTAGTAATTTAACGATTTGAATAAAATGAGATATAAAATTGAATTATCATATAATGGTTCGGAATATTTTGGCTGGCAAAAACAACCAAATAATAAAACTATTCAACAAACAATTGAAGACGCATTTTTGTTAATTTTCAAAGATAAAGTTGAAATTATTGGTTGTGGCAGAACCGATACAGGAGTTCATGCAAAACAATATTTTGCTCATTTTGATTCTAAAAATATATTTTCATTGGTTGAAACTGAAAAACTGAATAAGTATCTTCCTGATTCGATAAATATCATTTCGATCAACAAAACAAGTGATAATTTTCATGCCAGATTTTCAGCAATTAGCAGAACTTATGAATACTATATTTCAACTTCTAAAAATCCATTTTATAATAATTTATCATGGTATATTTTTCAAAAATTAAATGTAGATTTAATGCAAGAAGCAGTGAATCAATTATATAATTACAGCGATTTCACAAGTTTTAGCAAATTACATACTGATGTTAAAACTAATAATTGTAAAATTATTAATGCAAATTTTACTATAAAAGAAGATTTTATCATTTTAAGAATAACTGCAGACAGATTTTTAAGAAATATGGTTCGTGCAATTGTAGGAACTTTGATAGAGGTTGGCAAAGAAAAATTATCGGTTAAAGATTTTTGTAAAATTATTGAAAGTAAAAATAGGTGTGCTGCCGGTCAATCTGTGCCTGCTAAAGGATTGTTTTTGGTTTCTGTTGAATATTGATATATTTTAGATTGTTTGCCTGTTGTTACAAACTATAAATATACACAAATTAACAAAAAATTGCAGAACTAAAAAGTTATAAGGTTGACTGAAAAAATAGTAGGACAATCATGATTAGTAAGGATTAACTACTCTTTGCGATAATATTTCCACTTATATTCAGACAGATTTTCAGACAGAGAATGGGGCAATTGCAATTAAAGCATTAGATTATATAAGACGAATTGAAGCAAAAAAAACGTTTTTTTAAATAAATCTTTTAACAAAGTTGATTATCGAAGATATAATTTCCGCAAGCGCAACAAATATATGTAATCCTATCCAAAATAAGAAATAAGCCAATGCTCCGATTCCCAAAACAAATATTGTTAATTTTGTAATAGATTTTCAAGATAAATTTTCTGCAAATGTTAATTAATCTTTCTGCCAATTAAAACAGAAATCTTTCGAGGCATGGATAAAATTTTCGTAAAACGTTGGTTGTTAATAAACCGTATTCTATGACTTTACCAAATAGATTGTATTTTTATGCAGAAAAAAAATGTCTGCAATTTCTTGCAAACATTTTTCATAAAGAAATTATTTATCATTTATCCTACCTGCCTTTAATATATTACTGTAAGTGTACCTGAAAATTTCTTACGATTTTCTGCATAAATCACATACAGATATGTTCCTGTTGGGACTTTTTTATTTTTATATAATCCATTCCATGGTTCTGTGGATTTATCTCCTTCATATATTTTTTGTCCCCATCTATTAAACACCATTATTTGAACTTCATTAAATATTTCAAGTCCATCTATTATCCAAGTATCATTTGTTCCGTCTCCGTTAGGTGTGATTGCATCGGGAATGTTTAAACAATTTTCAAAATTATCATTAATTTCTACTTTATTTAAAACAACCGAACAATTGTAACTATCCGATATGATTACATAATAATTTCCTGCTTGTAAATTATAAAATTTAGGTTCTGTAGATAATTGATTATTAAACAGATACGAATATGGTGCTATTCCGCCTTGTACTCGAATTTCAATAGCTCCATTTTGTGCGTCAATACATGAAATATCACTTGTTTTGTATTCTACATCTAATTGTTCCGGCTGTTGTACAATAATATTTGCTTCAACCGAACATAGATTTTCATCCTCCACTAAAATAATATAACTTCCCGGACGCAAATCATTATAATTTTGCAAATGTCTTGTATAAGCTCCGGACTTTAACATATATTGATATGGAGTTGTTCCTCCATTTGCTACTATATTTAATTTCCCGTTATTTTTTCCAAAACAAGAAACATCTTCTAATGTGTAATCCATAGTAAATTTAGAAGGCTGTGTAAGTTCATAATCTGCTACAATTGTACAATTATCATCATCTTTAACAGTTACATGATAATTATCTGCCGGCAAGTTTCCTATTTCTTTAGAAGTTGATGTTCTATTATGACTATCATTTTGCCAATTATAATAATAATCTCCGGTTCCTCCGGCTACATTTGCAACCAATATTCCTGTTTCATCTCCATAACATTTAATTTCACTTGGTCGAGTTATATTTAGCAATAAAGCAGGTGGTTGAGTAAATGTCGCACTAATAGCTGATTGGCAATTATTTATATCTGTAATAATATTTGAATATTCTCCTGCCGGAATTTCAAATGTTCCTACTCCTGAATATGGAAGTGTTCCGCCGGTTGCTGTTATAGAAATTGTTGCCATATCTCCATAACATTGAATCGGATTTATTATATCAAGTGTTGCTACAAATACAGGTGGTCTGGTGATTATAATACTATCCACAATAGAACAGCCATTTGACCATTTTGTAACTGTTATATAATAGGTACCAACTAATGTAAATACATTTGTATATTGATTTGGAGTTATTCCTCCACTCCAAACATATTCATCACCGCCCGATGCCGTTACAGAAATAGTTGGTAATGAACAATTTAGCTCATAAGTACCTGTATTATTCGTAAATTGTGTATTTGCTGTAGTTATATCTTGATTGATAGTTATTGATTCAGTATCAGTACAACCGTTTATAGGATTTTTAACTGTTACATAATAAACTCCGGGACTATCAAAAGTGTTTTCAGCAGAATTACCACTAGAACCGCCACTCCATTCAATAATACTGCTTCCAAATGCAGTTACAGAAATTTCCGTAAGAAGGCAAGTTAATAAATTATCGCCGGTATTATTTATTATTACTGCTGTTGGATGAACCGTATCCTGTGAAAGAGAAATTTGTTCAACTATGGAACAACCAGTAGCTGAATTTGTAATAGTTACATAATGAGTACCACCGAAAATTAAATTATTTTCTGCTGACGAAGGATTTAAACCACTTGACCAAGCATAAATATCTCCGCCAGAAGCAGTAACATTTATACTTGTAACACCACAATTAAGTATTGATGTGCCAGTATTATTAACAATTGCACCGGTAGGGTATGGACTCACAGTTACAACAAGAGGAATTCTCGCAGACTCACATCCGGTTCCTGTAGGACCTATACCTGCTGCTGCATAATATGTATGTGTACCTGACGTTGCAGGTGTATATACAAAATTAGCACCTGAAGTTGAATTTCCAAGCGATATTCCTACCGAAGGAACATCATACCAATTAATAAAAGTTGCATCTGTAGCAGTACCGGTAAAAGTTATTGATTCTCCTTGACAAATAGATGTCGGATTTACATCAACACTTATAAGCGTTGGTGTAGAATTTTGAGTAATAGTAATATTTGCTGAATTTGTACAGCCGGTTTCTGTATTTGTGATTGTTACAATATAGGTTCCGCCACTAGTAAATGTATTTGTTGCTAAATTCGGAGTTGTACCGCCATTCCATGCATAAGAATAATTTTGAGCGATTGAAAGTTTAATATTATTTCGCATAGTAGAAGGAGTCAAACCAATTGGCGGAGATGCCGGATTAGGATTAGTCATATCACTATAATAATATAATGAACTATTAAATGGAGCTGTTGTATATCTAAAAGTAGCACTAGAACCTGTCTGATAAGTTCCCCAATTACTATCAAAACCAACGACTAAATTTCCTCCTGTATAAGTAAATGGTGTTTGCAATGTTATTGTAACCCAATAATTTATTCCTGTATTATTAAATGTTACAGAACCTGAATAAACTTCGGTTAAATTTGCAAGTGGTACCCAATCTGTTGTGCTTGAAAAATTTGCTTGAGATATATTTCCTAAATAAACAGATACAGGATTAGGTGATTGAGCTGTTCCATAAATATATTGAAATGATATTGCAGTAATTGTACCGCCCGAAGGCAATCCTATTTCACTTCCAAGATATATTTGCTGACTATAAGCATAATTATAAAAAGTATTATATGGAATTGTATAAGTCGTAGAAGTTCCTGTTCCTATAATAATATCGCTTGGAGTAGCACTATTTACATTTATAGAAGCATTAGTATTACAATCAATAAGAGTCGTACCACTAAGATTTGTTATATTAGCAGGCGGCGGAGTTGTATTTCCGTCAATTACAAGATTTGCTGTTGTTGTACAACCACCGGTTCCATAAACAGTTACTGTGTATGTACCCGAAGTATTTATTGTTGTTGATACTGCATTTGTTGGTGTTCCTCCGCTCCATAAATAAGTATATGGACTGTTTTCGCCATTAGTATTAGCAGTTAAGGTAATGTTCGGATTAGCTATGCAATCTATTGTAGTACTAGAGCCTGAAGTAACGTTGGCAACTATCGGCACTGACACTAATGAAATAGTAATACTTGACGAATTTGTACAACTATTTGCAGTATTTGTTACTGTAACCCCATAAGTTCCAGCTTCCGTAAAAGAATTTGTGTTTAGTGTAGGTGTTGTTCCTCCGCTCCATTGATAATTATAAGCGACACAATTATTTGTAATACTTTGACTAGCTGGTGGAGTTGAACCTTGAGTTGAAGCAAATACCTGAGTTCCACTTCCGT
>JAITXI010000120.1 GCA_031284905.1 Bacteroidales bacterium | reverse complement strand
TCTTCTGCTTTTGAAAAATTAAATTGATTCGGAATCAACGCCAACACAGATTTTGCATCATCATATTCTCCCAACATAAAATGGGTCTCTGCCAACGAATATTTTGCAATTGGTGTTCTAATAGTTTCGTAAACCTGTTTCAAATCGTCTGTATTTAACACGCTGTTATTCAGTATTTTATCTATTAAACCATTGCTCAACTCATACATCTGATTTCCAATTTCCATTATTTATACTTGCAAATTTAATGCCGCATTTCTAATTAATAACGGAATTGTGTTGTATCTCCAATATTTTTTAGACTTATGGGGCAAAATTCAGGCTAAAAACTTTTGAAAGGCTTATTAATAGTACCATTGTAGCAAATCAAAGATTATGAATAAAAAAAATGCTTTTATTGCGACTCTCCCATAAAGAAGAAAAATGGCAATCATACAGCCAAAACAAGCGGACATATTGCGATGTACCTTGTTCAAATGTGTCAATACCACCAAATAGCACCTGATACTAAAACCTAAATTAGTGTAGAGGCGAGCAAAGAGTTGTGGTTGTTAGTTCAAAAAATGAATTTATACAAACCAGCTATCACTCTACCTTGTATAGCCTCTAATACCCATTAAATCCGGTAATAGATTTTATTTTTTCTTTGTCTGATAATAAATTGTTTACTGCAATACACAAATTTTCTTGCACCTCTTCTATACTATTTTTAATGTTTTATTTTTAAAATTACTACTTTCTCTAATATATTGCCAAATATGTTCTGCAGGATTGACTTCAGGCGAATGTGGCGGTTGAAAGAATGGAACTGTATTATCTATATTTTTATCAATGTTACTGCTATGCCAAGAGGCATTATCCATAGCCATAACCACTTGATAATCTGAAAATTGACTTGAAAAAACTATCGTCTGTTTCGGGACAAAATTCGCCATACAGATACATGTATTGTCTAACAATTTGATTACCAAGCAACGCTCTACAGCCCTTTGGAATCCAAATAGGAGGCTGGTTTATATAAGCCTTAGACGGGGTAATTTTTGGTGGAGTTAGGGATTATCTCGAAAATTTTGTTTGTCATATTAAAATATTAAGGTAGTTAACGATAGCGATCTTTTTACGAAATTTAATTTTTTATAACCTGTCTAATGGCGGTCAAATAGGATAAAAAAGAAAAAGTATTGAAATATTTTATTGAAATATTTTGCCAATATAATTTAAAATATTATATATTTCTTCGTAAGTTTGAGCTGTAAGCAATTTCAATCGTGTTTCTTTAAAATTTGGAATACTTTTGAAATATAAGTTAAAATGTCGTCTCATTTCGTAAATTGCTCTTTGTCCTTCTTTATATTCGATTGATTTTTTCAAATGTTCATTTGCAAATTGAACTCTTTCTAAAACTGATGGAGGTGGCAATTCTTCGCCGGTTTTTAGAAAATGTTTTATTTCTTTAAATATCCATGGCTTTCCTATGGCTGCACGACCAATCATTATTGCGTCAACATTATATTTGTTGAAATTTTCAAATGCAATTTTCCCTGAAGTAATATCTCCATTTCCGATTATTGGAATTTTTATTTGTGGATTATTTTTTATTTTTCCTATTAAAGTCCAATCAGCTTCTCCTTTATACATTTGTGAACGTGTTCGTCCGTGTATTGTAAGCGCCTGAATACCACAATCTTGTAGCATAAGAGTGATTTCTTCGACATTTAGATTTTCGCTATCCCAACCTAGTCGTGTTTTTGCCGTTACAGGAAGTTTTGAAATTTTAACAACTTTTTCTGTAATTTTTTGCATCAACTGTAAATTTTGCATCATTCCGGCACCTGCACCACGTCCGGCAATTTTTTTAACCGGACAACCGAAATTAATATCTAATAAATCTGCTTGTGAACCATTTACAATTTTAGCAGCTTCTTCCATTGCTTCAGGAATGTGCCCATAAATTTGAATCCCTACAGGTTTTTCGTATTCATAAATATTTAATTTTTGAACACTTTTTTTTGCATCTCTGATTAATCCATCAGAAGAAATAAATTCGGTGTACATTAAATCTGCTCCAAATTTTTTACACATATAACGAAATGAAGGATCTGTTATGTCTTCCATAGGAGCTAAAAAAACAGGTTTTTCTTCAAATTCTATGTTTCCGATTTTTAACACAAAGTAAAATTTTTAGATATTAGAGCCAAAGATGGGCAAAAGGACGAAGATTCTCTCTGCTAAAAGTGAAAAAATTCAAATATTATCATTTTCAAAATTTTTTCTGAAATTTTTTTCCCATTCCCAAGCTGATAATAAGGTTTTTTCAAGTGAAATTTCTGCTTTCCAATTTAAAGTTTCATTTGCTTTGGTAGTTTCTGCCCATATTTTTTCTATATCACCTGCTCTTCGTCCAACAATTTGATATGGAAGTTTAATGTTCGTTACTTCTTCAAAAGTTTTAATAATTTCTAAAACAGAATTTCCTTTTCCTGTTCCAATGTTGAAAAATTCAAGATTATCGGAATTTGAATTTTCTAAAAGTCTTTCGGCTGCTTTAACATGTGCTTTAGCTAAATCTACTACATTGATATAATCGCGAATTGGAGTGCCGTCAGGAGTGTTGTAATCGTTACCGAAAACTTTTAATTCTGTACGTATTCCGAATGCTGTTTGTGTAACAAAAGGAATAAGATTATTTGGAATTCCAATTGGTAATTCGCCAATTTCTACAGATGGATGTGCACCTATCGGATTAAAATATCGCAAAGCAATGGCTTTTAAATTTTTGTTAGTTTTTATTGTATCTGCAATGATTTCTTCACTTATTATTTTTGTGTTTCCATAAGGTGATTCTGCTTTTGCTATTGGAGAATTTTCTGTAACCGGTAGTTTTTTTGGCTGACCATATACTGTGCAACTTGAAGAAAAAATTAAATTCGGAATTTTATAAGTAATCATTGAATTTAAAATATTTATCAATCCCATTAAATTATTTTGATAATATTTAAGTGGTTGTTCTACAGATTCTCCAACAGCTTTAGAAGCTGCAAAATGTATAATTGCCTGAATATCAGAATGTTCTTTAAAAATCGTTTCGAGTTGATTAATTTCTGATACATCTTTTTTATAAAATTGAGGGCGAATTTTTGTGATTTTTTCAATTCCGTCTAAAATTTTAATATCCGAATTTGAAAGATTATCTACGATTATTACTTCATATCCTGAATTTATTAATTCTGTTGCTGTGTGAGAGCCAATAAATCCTATTCCGCCTGTTATTAATATTTTTTTACTTACGTGAGGACTAAAATCGTTCATATTTTTACATTTTGTTTGGAACTTTAATTCCTAATAAATTCATACTTTCTTTTATTGTGATTGAGACTTGCTTTGATAAAATTAATCTTAAGTGTAAAATATCTCTATTTGTTTCTTTTAAAATATTATTATCATGATAGAATTGATTATAGTTTTTTGCCAATTCAAAAATATAGTTTGCAATTATTCCCGGGTTATATTTTTCGGCTGCTTCGTGAATAGTATTTTTAAATTCAAGAAGTTCTGATATAATCTTTAATTCGATTTCTGATAATTTTATGTTTTCTGATAGTTTAAAATTATAATTAAAATTTAATTTCTCTGCATTTTTTAAAATTGATTCTATCCTTGCAAAAGTATATTGAATAAAAGGACCTGTATTCCCATTAAAATCAATTGATTCTTTTGGATTATATATAATTTGTTTTTTCGGGTCTATTTTTAAAATATAATATTTTAATGCACCTAATGCTATTTGATGAATTATTTCATTTTTTTCATAACTTTCTAATTCATTGATTTTTCCACTAGTTTCAGAAATTTCTTCAGCTGTTTGAATCATATTTTCAATTAAATCATCAGCATCAACGACTGTACCTTCGCGAGATTTCATTTTTCCGTCTGGTAACTCAACCATTCCATAAGATAAATGTTTAATTTTTTCAGAATTTTCAGGGTCAATTTTTGATATAATTTTTTTTAATACCTCAAAATGATAATTTTGTTCATCTCCTACGACATAAATTAATTTGTCCGGATTATATTCTTCAAAACGTTTCAGAACTGTTCCAATATCTTGAGTTATATAAACTGTAGTTCCGTCACTTCGTAATAAAATTTTACGGTCTAATCCTTCGTTTGTTAAATCTATCCAAACAGAATTATCCGTGTCTCTAACAAAAATTCCTTTTTCTAAACCTTCAGTTACAACTGATTTCCC
Source organism: Bacteroidales bacterium (assembly GCA_031284905.1). Lineage (GTDB taxonomy): Bacteria > Bacteroidota > Bacteroidia > Bacteroidales > ML635J-15 > Bact-19. Next base: position 51,235 of record JAITXI010000120.1, on the reverse strand, counting down.
TAAAAGATAAGTTTGAGATTCGTAATAAATTTTATCAAAACTAATTCCTAAATTTTTGTATGTAATTTCAAAACCTTGATAAACCCAAGAGTTCATTAGGTTCCAGATTTTGATAATTTCGGTATCATTATTTTCCCATTTTCTTAACAATTCACGAGTTTCAAGAAGGAGAGTTGCTGCATTTTTTGCTTCTTCTTCTGTTTTTCCTTCTTTTATTAAATCTTCAATTTGTTTCTTGTATTTATCGTTGAAAAGTACATAATAATCGCCAACAAATTTATCCCCTTTTATTCCGGTTGATTCAGGAGTTGCACCATTTCCCCATTTTATCCACGCTAACATTGATTTGCAAATGTGGATTCCTCTGTCATTTATCAAATTTACTTTAATAACTTTATTTCCGTCTTTTTCAATAATTCTTGAAATTGAATCTCCCAGCAAATTATTTCTTATATGCCCAAGATGAAGTGGCTTGTTTGTGTTTGGAGATGAAAACTCAATCATAACTGTTGATTTATTTTCCGTTTTTTCTTCTTTGCTAAAAAATATTTTATTGAGTTCTGAAATCCAAATATTATTTTTTATTGAAATATTTAAAAAACCTTTAACAATATTATATGACGAAATAATATCACACTGTTTTGATATATAACTTCCAATTTCATTTGCGGTTTCTTCTGTTTTTTTTTTTGAAAATTGTAATATTGGAAAAACTACGAATGTGAAATCTCCTGTAAAGCCTTCTCTTGTTTTTTCAATTGAAATTATAATTGACTTATCATCAATAGAATATAGTGAAAATAGTGCCTGTTTGATGGAATTTAGTAATATAGTTTTCATTTATGATATAGATTATACAAAAGTAATATTTTTTTTGTTTTTTTTTACAATTATTTAGCTGGTATATTATTATAGTATATTGCTAATACAAAACTGCTATTAAATTCAAAACCATTTCCCAATTGTTGCAAACTCTTATATGTAAGATTAAAAAAAAAATAATAAGTCTGGTTAATATTTTACTTTTGTTGTAAAAAAGAAAAGATTAACCGATGCCTAAAAGTAAACCAAGTTTCCAACAAGAGAATAAACTCTATACCTTGTATAAGATTTTTAAGCATCTGACTGCAATACGAGGGATATAGTAGGAATATAAACCATTACGCGTTTTTGGATAGACACTACATTATGTAAGTTCCGAAAATTTATTTACTTTTTTTATAAAATTCAAAAAAACTATAGATTTTTTAGTCTATGTTTTAGAAAGTTGTAGAAATTATTTTGTGATATAGCTCATCTTAATTGTTTGTACTTTTTTAAAACCTCCACATCAGTATAGCGATTTTTGCCATATCCAAAACTTGTTGAGAGTTTTTTTTTATTTTTTCTAAAAATATAAACTAATTAAAATAATTTGATAAATATTTTGAAGACACTACGACAAAGCGTTTTATCCACTTTTCGTAGCGACTATAAATTGAATTAACAAGTTGAACATGATAACATTTATCTTTAACCTAAATTGAACCTAATAAATGTAGCTTTTAGGATTAATAAAACCCAAATTACGCCAAAATTAGTGGGGTTATTTAATCCCTAGCTCCACACAATTTTACGTAATATGTAACGTAAGATTATGAATATTAGTCAGTTAAAACAAAAACAATGCAATTCCGTATTTTATAAAAGTACGCAATAGGTATTCGTATTTTTAAATTTCAATAACATATTCATTTTCAAATAAATACAAACAATATATTACGTAAAACATACGGGGGTTAAGGATTAATTATTTATGCTACAACGGATTAAGTGAAATTACAGACAAATTAATTATGTTGCTAAATGTTTTTATTAATTACTTGTATTACAGTTACTTGTATGATTTAACTGTCTAATATATGCGGAGTTTGGGATAAAAAAAACATATTTTCTTTTTGTTATTTTTTTTACTACCATCTCTCTCCTATCTCAACAAAGTAACATTTCCTTTATGGTTGTATTCTTCGCCGTTGATACAGATTGCATGCAGGTAAAAAGCATAGACATCTGTTGTTAATTTTTTGCCTTTGAAAGTTCCGTCCCAACCTTCGTCTTGTAAATTATTTGATTCGTAAATTATTTTTCCCCAACGGTCATAAACGGCAAAATACGATTCTTTAATCATCGTTGTTGGATAATATGGTCTGAAAGTATCATTTTTTCCATCTCCGTCAGGAGTAAAAGCATTGGGAACAAAAATATACGGGTCTTTGCAAATAATTTCTTTCACTTTTACTCTGATTGTATCCGTATTATAACAACCTTCAGAAGAAACAAAAATTACTTCAAATAAAGTTTCTGAATGCAAAGTAGCAATCGGAGTCGGAATTTTATAATTATTCAGCACACTCGGATTATCCCAAAGATACGAACCTGTTTCGGAAGAAAAAGCCAATAAATTCACGCTTTGTCCTTCATAAATTTCTGATAGATTTTCACTTACGCCTAAATCCGGAACATGATGTAAATTAATAATAATAAAATCTTTTGAAAGCGAACAGCCATTATTATCGGTTATTATAACTGAATAATTTCCATTACATAAATGATATATTCCTGAAGTATTTGCTTGATTTGACCAATTATAATGGTATGGAACAGTTCCTCCAAAAGGATATGTTTGGATTAAGCCATTACAATTATTATCACAAAGCATGTTTGTAAGAGTTGAAGTAAAATCTAAAATTTCAGGTTGTGTAAGTTCAAATGATGAATTAAAAGTACAACCATGGCTATCGGTTATTGTTACATAATAAAATCCTTCTGTAATATTATTCATATATGGATTTGTAGAATTATCATTCCAGAGATAAGTATAATCGGTAGTTCCACCATGACCTTCTACTTCAATATTTCCTGTTTCGCCAAAACATTTTATTGGAGACATAACAGTAATTGTTGCGTATAAAGAATCTGGTTGCGAAATTGAAACAAATTGGTGAAAAACACAATTTTCAGCATCAAGAACTGTAACCATATAAGTACCTGCACATAAATTTGACACAAAATTTGTGTGAGATTCATTGAGATCGTTTTCCCAGACATAAGAGTAAGGAGGCGTTCCCAAATAAGCCTGAACAGAAACACTTCCATCACAATAATTATAGCAAGAAGGCGAAATATTTTGAGTAATAGCAGAATACAAATCACTTGGAGGGAACATTTCTATATCAAAAACTCGCGAGCAATTATTTGCATCAGTTATAGTTACATGATTTGTTCCAATTAAGCATTGTATATTAGTGTTCTGATTTACAGAATGATATGACCAATTATAAGAATATTCCGGCGTTCCACCTGTAGGATTTATTGTTGCAGAACCATATCCTACTCCATCGCAAATCGGCTGAATTACATTTGTAAAAGTAGCTTGAATTTGAGTGGGTTCGGTTATTGTAATATTTTTTGTAGCTGTACACGAATTTCCGTCTGTAACTGTAAGTATGAAATTTCCGGCACAAAGATTTGCAATATTAGCAGTTGTAGCACCGTTGTTCCAGTGAAATGAATATGGAGAAATTCCATAAGCAAGAACAGAAGCTGTTCCGTTACATTGTCCAAAACAAATATTATGAGTCAATTGAGGTTCAGAAATTGTTAAATTATCAACTCCAACATCAATTTGACGCGTAGTAGTACAACCTGTATTATTTGTAATTGTTATTGTATAAGTAGTTGGTACTATAGGACTTACTGTAATAGAATTTGAGGTTCCACCTGTACTCCACAAATAAGTCAGAGCACCTGAAATATTATTTGTTATTATCAGATTAATAGAACTTCCTAAGCAAATAATCGGATTTGGAGTAATATTTATATTAAAATTATATACGATTACAGTAACAGAAGCAATTTGAGTAACCTGACAAGTATTTTCTGTAGCCCTCACGTAGTAAGTTGTAGTAGTTGAAGGAGAAACATTTATGGTTTGAGAATTTGAAATAATTGTTGAAAAAGAAGGGCTTGAAGACCATTCCCAAAGAGAAATATAATTTGAAGAATTTGCTGAAATTGTTGCAGAACTTCCGGAGCATATTGTTATATCAGGACTTGTAACGATAGTAATATTAGGATTTTGGACAGTAACAGTTTGAAAAATTGTATCATTACAAACACTATGAGCAATTAATCTATAAGTAGTTGTAGATGAAGGATTTGCAATTGGATTTTGTGTTGAATAATTATTTAATCCTGTCCCACCGGTCCAAGTAAAAGTTGTTCCCGGCGGATAAGTGGTTGTTGGTCCTATGATAGTGCTATGTCCTGCACAAATTGAAATTTCTTGCATAATAGTCGAAGTAGAACTAATTACGTGTACAATTCTTTCAATAGTATCACTAAGATTACAGCTGGAAGGGTCATTCACAATTAATTGAATGGTAAATTGCCCGCCTGTAGTGTAGGTATGCGAAGGATTTTGCAAAGTTGAAGTAGTTCCATCGCCAAAATTCCAATGAAAACTTTGACCTTGCGAAGTGTTTGCAAAATTAACAATATAAGGAGCACAACCTATAGGAATAGGAGAAAAATTAGCTGTAGCAAGATTTTCGATAATCTTAATTTTAAAAACCGCATTATTACAATTAGAACCAGCCTGCCCATTATTTGTTCTCCATGCACCCGGACTTGTCGGAAAATTATTAGTTCCTCCACAACTTGCACATACAGATTGAATAACGTTACCACGTTTATCAAAACGAGAAGTTCCGCCATCAACATGGTCGTTACTATATTGTTCTCCAAAAAAAGTACCATATTCAAGATTGCTCATTGTTTCATCAAGAACCATAATATAAAAATCTTGTCCATCAGTAGTACTTTGAATTGCGTCAGAAGTAATTTGCATTCCGACAGTACCAAATGTTTGTCCCCAATAATATGTATTTCCCAAAGTATTATATTGATAACCAGCCCATTCTCTGCCGTGCCCTGCCAAATAAATTCTATTACAAACATCAACTTCAAATGCTGTAATCGAAATATTTGGTCGTCCATTTCCTGTTCCAAAAACTGTTGAACGATTTAACACGGATAAATTAGAATTAAATGTTGCAATAAATTGACCACTATTTGGTATTGAATATGTAGCATTGTGTATTAAAGTTGAACCACTCGCTTTTGTTTGTCCACAAATGAAAACATTATCATTACGGTCGCATCTTACAAAAAAAGCATTATCATAAGCAGTTGAACCAAAATAAGTAGAGCCAATTAAAAAATTACCGTTTGAATTTAATTTTGAGACAAATGCATCAACAGAACCGCCGTTATATGTTGTATTATAAGCACTTGGAGTTATGGGAAAATTCTGAGAATTTGTTCCGCCCGCCACATAAATTTCATCTTTTGAGTTTAAACTTATTGAAAAAATTGCATCATCATTACTTCCTCCCAAATAGGAACTCCAAATTAATTGTGTTAAATTCGGATTTAATTTAAAAACTACTCCTTCTTGTCCGCCATGACTTACAGTTTGATAGCCCGGATTAATTCCTTGCGGAAAATTTGTTGAAAACGTATTTGTACCAACATAGATATTTCCTGTTTTGTCAACAACGACTTCTCCTCTTGCACCGTCAGCATAATTATAATACAAAGAATCATTTCCAAACATAAGAACTAAAGTTGAATTACCGTAATAATTACGAAAGTTTAACCCATCATTACCACTCCCGCCAATATAAGTACTTCCTAATAAACTTGTTCCTGTTGCATTTAATTTTGAAACAAAAATATCTATGCCATTTTGAAAACTAATTACATTATCATATAGGATAGGACTTCCTCCGTTAAATGTATTATCATAAGCACCTGCTGTTGTAGGAAAATTTGAAGAACCGGTAGTCCCCATAATAATAATTTCGTTTTGTTCGTTTACTACAATGCTATGAGGCATTTCTTCACTATTACCTCCACCTAAATAGGTCGCAAACAAACGCTGAGTGCCAATAGGATTATATTTTATGATACCAATATCCCAAGTATATGGACTTAAACTTGGAGGATTTCCACCTGCAAAAGTTGTTTGATAAGCTCCTGTACTTACAGGATAACCTGTTCCAAAAACAATTCCACCGGAATAAACATTATCATCATTATCGTAAGTCGCCGTGAATCCCCAATTATCAGAAGTTGAACCTGTATATGTGGAAAAAATTAAAGTTGGGTCAATTATTAATTCTTTAGTTTTATCATAATTTTTTGATAATTTAAAACCTAATTGATTGTTTTTCAATATATAATCACAAGAAATTACAATCGTATCATTGTTAATAATTTGATAAGCATAAGGTTTTCCTTCTTTAACTGTATTCAAACTTGTTTTTATCAAAACATCTCCTCTATGAACAAAAATCTCATCAACGCCTTCATATTCCATTTTCAACAAATCCAAATCAGCTCCCGGATGAACAATAATATCATATTTCAAACCAAATTCAAATGAATAATATTTTAAGTCAATATCTTGATATAAATCTTTATAATAAATTTCACTATATTTTTTTACATTTGATGTCCATTTTGTAGTATCTTTTCCAATAAAATAATTATTATAATCAATTTTTTCTCCGTTTGTAACGAAAGAAGGGTTATTTGAATTTAAAAATTTCACACGATAAGCATGTCCTAATATTGGCTTATTAAAATCTATTGTATGTGGATTGTCTCCTGCTGTAGCGGGTTTACGTGGTTCTGAAATTTTATTATGAAAATGTTCGTATTTCAAAAAATTAAATGTTATACAATTATCTTCCAGAAAAATTGCTCCATTTTGAATTTCCGATTTGAATTTGATATTTTTATCCCATTGCCCTTTATTTTCAATAAATTCATATTGAGAGAAAGCATTTGTAAGATTTATCAAAACTAATAATACAATAAATAATATTTTTTTCATCAGACAGGATTTTTATAATTAATTTTTAATTTATACCCCCAAACGGCAAAAAACAAAATATATAAATATGATACAAACAATATTGAATATGCAAATTTCATATCGATAACATCAGATAATTTTCCAAAAATCAGTGGAATTACTGCTCCTCCTGCAATTGCCATAATTAAAAAAGCCGAACCTAATTTTGTGTGTTTTCCCAAATCATGAATTGACAGAGGCCAAATTGCAGGCCACATTATTGCATGAGAAAAACTAAGAAGAATGATAAAAATTATTGAACCAATTCCTGATGTAAAAATTGCTAAAGTTGTAAAAATCATAGCTAATATTAATTGAATAATCAAAGCATTTCGTTGAGAAATTATTTTTGGAATGGTAAAAATTCCGACTAAATATCCAACTACAAGACCAATCAAAGCAAAAACAGGAAATAGTGTCGTGAAATTATTATCAAATCCAAGATGTGCTCCGTAGATTTTTAAATAATCTATAGCTATCACTTCAGCTCCAACATAAAAGAAAATTGCTAAAGTTCCTAACCATAAATATGGATATGAAAAAATAGATTTTTTTGCATTTTTTAATGATATATTTGGGTCATCTTCTTCAATAATTTCCGGTAATTTAGCAATTTTTATAAATAAAATAAGCGCTATCAAAACTACTGTCATAACGCAATATGGCATTATTACTTGATTTGATAATTCTTGCAAAGCTGCTTCTTTCGTAACAATATCTGTAATTTCATTAATACTTTTGCTAAAATCTGAAATATTTGAGAATAATAATGATGCTAAAATCAAAATACCTAGCATTCCTGCAATTTTATTACAAATTCCCATAATACTCATTCTACGTGCAGCAGATTCTATTGGTCCTAAAATTGTTACATAAGGATTTGAAGCTGTTTGTAGTAACGAAAGTCCAATTCCTTGAACAAATAATCCAATCAAAAACAATAAAAAATTTCTGGTAAATGCCGCAGGAATAAAAATTGTTGTTCCAATCGCCATTACTAAAAGTCCTAACATCATTCCTTTTGAGAAACCTGTTTTTTTTAAAATCATTGACGAAGGTATTGACGTAAAAAAATATGCAATATAAAAAGCAAAAGGTACAAATGATGCCTGAAAATTTGTAAGTTCACAAGTTTGTTGTAAAAACGGCATTAAAACTGAATTTAACCAAGTTACTAATCCAAAAATAAAAAACAAACTACCTATAATAAATATACTAAAAGAAGAACTTCGCTGTTTTTCCATATTAAATAAAATATTTTCACAAATATATATTATTTTTTAATATACAACAACTTTATTGATGTTTTTTTCTAAAATTGTTTGATTTTTGTGGAAAATATTAATATAACCCGATTTAAATTGCTATAAAATTTACTAATAATTTAGTACCTTATCTTTTTTATCTTTATCCCAATTTCTTTGAATAAAATTCCTATTAATATGTTCAATTTATGTTCTTATACCTCCCACATCTCAAAATGTTCCAGTATATGTGCCGGTACAAGCATACTTATCGTCATGGTAAATAACTCTTCATGGGCTTCGTTATTGATTTTTACATTCTATATTTGATTGTTTTTTACAACATAAAGTTAACTGCTTTTTTCATAGCACTTAAAAAAAAATGATTAACCCAATTAATATATTTTTTTAAAATTCGTAGTTTAATATTATCTTTGTTGTAAAATAATTAATGTTTTTTAAAATAGAAAAAACTGATTTAAAAACATCTGCTCGTTGTGGAACAATTTTTACCGAACATGGAGAAATCCAGACTCCAATATTTATGCCTGTTGGAACTTGTGGAACTGTTAAAGGGGTACATACCAACGAATTAAAAAATGAAATAAATGCACAAATCATTTTAGGAAATACTTATCATTTATATCTTCGTCCCGGAATTTTTATCATAAATCAAGCCGGTGGATTACATAAATTTAATGGTTGGGATAGACCAATATTAACCGATAGTGGCGGTTTTCAAGTTTTTTCGCTCGCCAAAAATAGAAAATTAACAGAAGAAGGAGCAGTTTTTAAAAGTCATATTGATGGTTCAAAACATATTTTTTCTCCGGAAAATGTTGTCGAAATTCAGAGAAATATTGGTGCTGATATTATGATGGCTTTTGATGAATGTACTCCTTTTCCTTGTGAAAAGAAATATGCTAAAAATTCATTAGAATTAACTAATAAATGGTTACAAAGAGGTTGGAAAAAATTTAATGAAACAATGCCATTGTATGGTTATAAACAATTTTTTTTCCCAATAGTGCAAGGTTCGGTTTATCCGGATTTACGTATTGAAGCAACAAAATTTGTATCAGATATTGGAGCGGAAGGAAATGCAATTGGCGGTTTGTCGGTTGGAGAACAAAAAGAAACTATGTATGAAATTTTGGAAATTATGAATGAAAATCTTCCAAAAGATAAACCACGATATTTGATGGGAGTTGGTACACCGGAAAATCTTCTCGAAGGAATTGAACGTGGTGTAGATATGTTTGATTGTGTTATGCCTACTCGTAATGCAAGAAATGGAATGCTTTTTACAGAAAATGGAACGATAAATATTAAAAATGAAAAATGGAAAAACGATTTTTCTCCAATTGATGAAAATGGAACAACTTTTGTAGATACTTTTTATTCAAAAGCATATCTTCGTCATCTCGTTATTGCAAATGAAATACTCGCTTCTCAAATATCTTCAATTCATAATCTAGGTTTTTATTTAAGACTTATGGAAATGGCTCGTAATCATATTCTTGATGGAAATTTCTCGACTTGGAAAAAAGCAATTTTAAATAATATTATGCAACGTATTTAACTTGAAAATTTTAGATTTATATATTATTAAAAAATTTTTAGGCACTTTCTTTTTTGCCTTAGGTTTATTAATTGTCGTTACTATAGTGTTTGATTTATCCGAAAAAATGGATAATTTTATTGATAAAGGAGCTACGGTTAAGGGTGTAATATTTGATTATTATATGAATTTTATTCCGTTTTTTGCAAATATGTTTACGCATTTAATCGTATTTATTGCTGTTATTTTTTTTACTAGTAGAATGGCTGCAAAAACAGAATTTGTTGCAATATTTAGTAGTGGAATAAGTTCAAAACGTTTACTATTTCCTTATTTTATTGCTGCTGCGTTAATTACTGCATTTTCTTTTATTCTTGGAAATTATGTTATTCCGCCTGCCAATGAAAAGAAGTTGGAATTTGAACAAAGATATGTTAGAAGAAGTATTCCTACGGTTACGGCTTATAATATGCATTGTCAGGTTTTACCCGGATTATATTTTTATATTGATTATTTCAATAAAGTTGATGGTGAAGGTGTAAATATTACTCTTGAAAAATTTGATGGAGTAAAATTAATCTCCAAACTTTCGGCACAAAAAATGAAATGGGATTCTACAAGAAATCTCTGGACATTATCAAACTATAAAATAAGAAATTTTTCCGAAGATGACGAAGAATTAATTATGGGAGTTTCGCTTGATACAGTTTTTAATTTATTTCCTAAAGATTTAACCTCAAATGCAAAAATAGTTGAAACGATGAATGCGTCTGAATTAAATAAATATATTGAAGAACAAAAACTTTCGGGTTCGCCGGAAGTAGTTGCAAGTTTGATTGAGAAACATAGCCGAATTGCTTCTCCATTTGCTACTTTTATTTTGACAATTATAGGTTTTTCTTTATCAATTAAAAAAGTTAGGAGTGGTGGACTTGGACTAAATATTGGAATAGGTTTATTTTTGAGTTTTACTTATATTTTATTTATGAAATTTTCGAGCGTTTTTGCTTTGAATGCAGGCGTTAGCGTTGTTTTTTCTATGTGGTTGCCAAACATTATTTATTTTATAATAGCTGCAGGATTATTTTTTACTTTGCCTGAATAATTATTTAACATAATTATAAATAATAGAAAAAATCAAAAAAGTTGTTTTTGTAAAAAATTAACGGAGAAGCAGATTTTAACTCTATTATGGTTTAATTTTTTTTAAATATTATATGGCAGTTTAGTTTTAAACCCTAACTCCGCTCAATTTAGGTAGTTAAATTACATAAATAACTGTGATACAGAAAATTAGCTAAATTATTTAAGTAACCTAATTAGGTTGTCTGTAATTTAACTTAAAACGTTGCATCACAAACAATTAACACAATAGACACCCTAATTTTGGCGGAGTTAGGGTTTAAAATTCACTCCACAATCAAAAAATATTTGCAAACTTCTCACGTTCTACTAAAAAAACATTGATTGTTGCTATAAATTAAGTAATTTTGTATAATATTTGTATATAATTAAAATAAATTAAATTAGTGGTAAAAAGAAAGCTAATCCGCTCCTTTGTAATAGTATTTTTACAAATCCTAAAAATGCTTCTTATTTTTAATTTGATTTTATTTTCCCCTTCAATTCAAAGTTTTTTAGCTCGCCAAGCAACATCTTTTTTAGCAAATAATTTTGATTTAGAAGCAAAAATCGAAAAATTATATTTTTCACTTCCTAATAAAATTGTTTTAGAACAAATAGAACTTAAAGATTCTATACATGAAAATCTTTTATCAACAGAAAAAATAATTATTAAAGTAGGGTCTATAGATTTATTAAATCTAAAATTTTTCATTAACGATATAAAAATCTTCAAACCGGAAATTAATGTTTATGCAGATACTTTAGGAAAATATAATTTTGAATATGTTCTCAACAAATTTAATTTTGAGAACGACAGCACTCCAATAGAATTTAAAATAAGATGTGAAGCATTGACACTCGAAGAAGCAAATTTTAAATTTAAAGATTTCCAAAATCAAGACATCAGATCTGATTCGGTTTTTGATTTTACTGATTTCTATATAAAAGGAATCACAACAAGTATTTCAGAAATAAATTATGACAGTGATACCATTTCCGTAAATATTAAAAAATTCAGCTGTTCGGAACAATTATCAGGTTTTAAAATTAATGAAATAAAGTTAAAATTTAAGTATTTTAGCGATGGTATGATTTTTGACAATTTCAGATTAGAAGCAAATAATTCCAAAATTGTCAGTTCACATATTGAACTTAAAGGTAATGATAAAGACTATTTATCCGACATAAAAAATAAATTATCGCTAGTCTTAAATTTAGATTCATTAGCTTTTCAAATTTCAGATTTAGCTTATTTTTTACCGGAATATAAAAATGTTCACGAAAGAATTTATCTCTCAGGAAAATTCTCGGGAAGATTCTCAAAAATAAAAATTAATGATTTAAATTTATCTTACGGATTATTTACAAGATTATCCGGTGATTTGTCAATTGACGGACTTCCTAATTACGAACAAACTTTTCTTTTCGGAAATATAACAGACCTGAATACAAATATTTTAGAAATTTCAAAAATTTTAAAAGCAGTAACACCAAATAATCCGATAAAACTTCCAAAAGAATTAAATAGTTTGGTTCATATTAATTTTAAAGGAAATATCACAGGTTTAATGAACGATTTTGTAACCAATGGATTATTTACTACAAATTTAGGGACAATCAAAACAGATGCTGCTTTGATATCCGATTTCGATAAAAATAATTACAAACTTACAGGAAATATATTAGCTAATAGTATTCAACTTGGAAAAATTTTAAACGACACAACGATTTTTGGAAATATTTCGTTCAAAACTACAGTCAATGGGAATTTCAGTTCTAATGGTATGTACAAAATATTAGCAAATTGTAATTTTTCGGAAATTAATCTTTTTGGTTATAATTATTCAGGAATACTCGTTGACGGAAATATTGAAAACAATCTTTTTGATGGAAAAATTAAGATAGATGATGAAAATTTAAAATTTGATTTTGCAGGAAAATATCAATATTCTTCAAATAATGATACAAAAGATATGGATTTTACAGCAAATTTAATAGCAAATTTAAGCAAACTTCATATTTTACCTGATTCTACAAATAGTATTATTCAATTAAATATAAATTCAAATATTAATGGTAATTTTGCAACATTCCCTGAAGGAAATTTGAATATTAATAATGTAAAATTCACTTATAAAGATGATTTATATAAACTGAATTATTTTGATGTGAACAGTTTTTTACGAGAAAAACAACAATTTTTTACAATTCGTTCAGATTATTGTAATTTGAATTTATATGGAACTTTTCTTTATATCGAAATAATAAATAAGATACAAACAATGCTTTCGGCGTATTTACCTGCATTAATTCCACAACCCAAAGAAATCGAATTGAGCACAAACAATAAATTTAATTTCACTTTTACACTAACCGACATTGATGAAATTTTGCAAAATTTTGTTCCAAATTTATCAATTCCAAATGAATTATATGCAGGGGGAAAATTTAATGATAATCTTTCACAAATTTTAAATGCTCATATTAGTATTCCACAAGTTGTTTATGATAGTACTTATTTCTGGGGAAACGAATTTGACATATATTGCTTAAAAGATTCCGCTCAAATTTTCTTTGCAAATCAAGAAATTAGTTCTTATGAAAAAATGTTTTTTGAAAATATTAATCTTGAAACATCATTTGCCAATAATGAAACTTTACTTAATTTAGCTTGGAATAATAATAATGACAGTATAGAAAATTCAGGTTTGATAAAAATTAAAACAATATTCTCAAAAGAAGAAAATAAGAATGCTCCAATAATATCAAATACACTTTATGAATCTAAGGTTATGATAAATAACGCTTTATGGAAATTTCAGGAATCACAAATTAATATTGACCCAAACGAACTCAGTTTTGCTATTAAAAACTTTTTACTAAGTTATAAAGAGCAGAATATTAGTATTAACGGTGAAATATCAAATGATAATACAAAAATTCTAAATTTTGCAGTCAATAATGTGGATATTGGTTTGATTAATCCATATTTATCAAACTTAGGCTATCAATTTGAAGGAATTTTAACCGGAAACGGTAGAGTTGCCGATTTTTATCATGCTTTAAGTTTCAGAACTTTATTAAGTATTGACAATCTAAAAATCAATGATTTTACATTTGGCAGACTAGATTTATCCGGATTATGGAACGGTCAATCAAAAGGATTTAATATTGAAGGCAACAACCGTTATGTAAAAATAAAAGGAGGATATTTGCCCGCAGACGATAAACTAGACGTAAAATTACAAATAAATAATTTGAATGTCGGAATTTTAGAACCAATAACTGAACCAATAGGAATTTCAGGATTAGACGGAAGTGTTAATATTAACATAGATGTAAATGGACAACTAAAAAATCCTAAAATTGAAGGATATATTGATTTTAACAAAACAGAACTTACTTATGAAATGTTGAATTTACAAGTAATTTTAGACGATAGAGTACAAATTACAAAAAATGCAATTTCTTTTAATGATTTTAAATTTGAAGATCATCAAAAAAATACTGGAACAATCAATGGAGGCTTATATCATAACAATTTCACTAATTTAAGATTCGATTTCAATATACATTCCAACAAAATTAAAGTACTAAATACTACTGCAAAAGACAATACAACATATTATGGAACTGTTTATGGAACAGGAGACGTAAAAATTGCAGGCAATGCCGAACATTATGGAATTGATGTAAATGCGAAAACAGAACCAAACAGTATTATTGTTCTACCAATGACAAATGTATATAGTAGCGAAGGTGTTGATTTTATGACATTTATAAAACACGACACAACAACACATGAAATACTACCAATAAATCAACAGAAATCAAAATCAGATTATTATCTTTTAATGGATGTTGAAATAACTCCTGACGCAACTGTTCAAATTGATTTTGACCCTAAAATTGGTGATATTATTCGCGTACATGCAAAAGGAAATCTGAAAATGGAATACAATTCAGATGAAACTTTCAATATGTATGGAGAAGCAGAAGTTGTAGATGGAAATTATTTATTTACACTTGAAAATGTGATAAATAAAAAATTCACAATAAAACCTGGCGGGACACTCACTTGGACAGGCGACCCTGTAGATGCAACAATTGATTTGAATGCAATTTATCAAACAAGAGCACCACTAAAAGACCTTTTATCCGAAACTCTTGATTCAACCGAAATGTATAAATCTGCAAATGTTGATTGCAAAATGCACTTAACAGGAATTTTAACAAAACCGGATATCGAATTTGGACTTGAAATTCCGAACGGAAGTGAAAAAACAAAAAATCAACTTTTAAGTCTGTCTCAGGATGAAATTAATAAACAATTTGTTTTTTTGCTAATTATGAATCGTTTTTTTAATTCTAACCAAAATTTAACAACCGACAACATTCCAAAAACAGGCGAAATAGCAGGAAATACAATTAGTTCAACATCATTTGAATTGATATCCAATCAAATAAGTAACTGGCTTTCTCAAATTAGCAAAGATTTTGACATTGGTTTCAAATATCACCCCGGTACTAATATGAGCGAACAAGAGTTTGAAGTCGCTATGTCCACTCAAATTCTAAATGACCGACTTTTAATCAATGGAAATGTTGGGTATGGAGAAAGTAAAACCACTACAAATACGATGGTTGGCGATATAGAAATTCAATATAAAATAACTCCAAGTGGAAATTTTCGTGTAAAAGGTTTCAGTCGTAAAAATGATGATATGGATACGGAAAATGGTCCTTATACTGCCGGTATTGGAGTTTATTACACCAAAGAATTTAATACTTTTAAAGAAATGATTACCGATATTTGGGAAAAAATTACTTTCAAGACATTAAGAGATAAACATAAAGCTAAAAGAATGAAAGAAAAAGCTAAAAATTCACAAAAATAAATTTAATATATGAATGATTTTAGTCCTCGTATAAGCAAAATTACAATTCTAAAATTTAGTTTTTTAATATTAATTTTACTAATATTATTTTCGTGTACAAAAAAAATTGAACAAAAATCAGAATTTTCTGACCATGACTCTTTAATTTTTGATATTGAAGAATTAGAAGATTTGTATGCCAAATATGATAACAAAGAAATTTCAAATTGTGATGAATTATTAGAAATGGCAAATGATATGTCAAAAGTATATTTTAATACAATATATCTAGCAACAAAAGGAAGTGAAAGGGCTAAAAGCGATTTTTTTGACTTTGAAATATTTCAAAAAAAATTTGAAACTATAAAAGATAATCTTGCAGACAAATGTCCCAATATATTATTTGAATGGAATGAAAAATATAATATGGAAATAGAAAAATACAAATCAATAATAGATTCGCTTTATAGACTGGATACTTTGAAATACAACTACAAACAACTTAACGATTCTGTTTATCGGCAACTTCAAAAACAAATTGAAGATTTAGATATAGATTTAATAAAATTTAATCACGATTCGATAAAAAATAAAAAATAATGATAAATGTTTAATGATACTTTGTAATAATATTGAGAAAATGCGTAACTCTAATTGTAAAAAAACAACAAATTGCATGCCATTAGGTTTGCAACATTCGGTAAAAGAATTAATAATAACTGATTTTATACTGTTAGGTATTCGACCAAACAAAATAAAAAACACAAAAATAAAAAATATATGATAAGCATTTGTATTCCAACATATAACTACGATATTTCAAATTTAATTTTTAGATTAAATGAATTATTGCCAATTTTGGAAATTGAATATGAAATAATAGTAATGGAAGACGGTTCAGAATATGAATTTTCGCAACAAAATGAAAAAAAAATCAAAGATATTCCTAACGTAAACCATATAATTTTACCGAAGAATATCGGACGAAGTGCAATTAGAAATAAATTAGCAGAAACTTCTCGTTTTAATAAACTGATTTTTTTGGATTCCGATATAAAAATTGACGACCATAATTTTATAAAAAATTACCTTGATAATATTAAATATCCAATAATTTACGGCGGAACAAAATGCGATAAATTACAAAAAAACGACAATTGTTCCTTACGATATACTTGCGAAACAGAAAAAATTGATAAAAATTTCACAAGACGTTTCACGACTGCAAATTTCATGGCTGACAAAGAAATATTTAATAAAGTGAAATTCAGAGAATTTTTAACAAAATATGGACATGAAGATACACTTTTTGCTTATGAATTAGAAAAAAACGGAATATCCGTAAAATACATTGACAATCCGGTAATACATTTAGCGCTTGATATAAACGAAATTTTCCTCGAAAAAACAGAACAAAGTATAATAAATATTTTTGAAATTGAAAAAAATGCCAATATCGACAAAGATTTTCTAAATTATATTGCAATGTTGAAATTTTATAATGAACACAAAACAATTATTAAAATTATTTTTCCATTTGTTAATATGTTCAACAAACAAATTAAAAAATATCTCATAAAATCAAAAAATCCTAAATTAGTGATTTTCGATTTATATAAATTAATTTTTTACACTAAAAATAAAAAACGCGCATATTCTATTCCTAATTTATAATACTAAAATGCTATCAAATTAGCAAATAATATTATTTTAAAAAATCTACAATATGGCATTTAGACATGTTATTGTTGAAAAATATTGTTTAACCTTACTTAGCTATTATAGCAATTTAGTATAAGGTAATTATTTAGTATATCTATACATTACGGTTCAAAAGTATCTAAAACCCCATCGTTAAGAAATTTTCCGCCCGGAAAATGCTCTGTATAGTCTAAATTTAGCCAAATTTTGCCATCTTTTTCAATATGATAATACAAATTTTTATCTTTTGCTTTACTTATTTCATTACTGAACAATTCTCGTCTGATAAGGTACGCAATATCTTCAAAATCGGAATTGTCACCAATCAATAATTCGGGATAAATATGACCGTCAGTCCAAACCAAACGAGCGGTTCCTCCTATGGCTGTAATACAAGCAACCATAAGTATTGCGTGGTCATCACAATCTCCACTAAAATAATTATTAGAATCTTCTTTATAATTATTTACAGTTTCACTTGCTTTGGCAAAATATTCTCTACTCCTAGGATCATTTACATAATTCCAATTAGAGTTAATTTCTTTAAAAATCGAAAAACACTGAATTAAATTTCTATAATCGGAATAATAATTTTTATTTTTAGATTCTTTAAAATGTTTCCCTGCAATTACTATCGCAAAATTTCTAACCGTATCATTAGAAAAATTCACGGCATTAATAACTTCCTGTTTTTGAGGATTGGGAATAATATTTTTTAAATCAAAAACTTTTCCTTGCGGTTCGTCAATTATTGCAACAATCATATTTCTATATCCACAATAAACATCATAAAAACCGTATTTTCCTCTGACACTTCCAATAATAATTACTCCTAAAACAATCACAAAAAACCAAATTGCAATTTTTCTAAAAAGATTAAAAAAAAATTCTAATAAAGAAAAAATAATTAAAAATAACAAAATTCTATCTAAATTAAAGAACCAATCAAAGTTAGGTAAAATTTTATGTAGAAAAATAAAAATTGGCAGGCAAGTTAATGGAGTAATAATAAAACTTATCAAGAAATCACCAAAAATAGAACGCAGATTCTTTTCGTTCGTTGTTTTATCTTCTTTAGGAACTTTTTTTGTAGAGATTTCCATCACTTTTTTGAAACTACAAATTTAAAATAATTATTAGTTCTTTTGATTATCCACCTAATTTGTTATAGAACCAAAATTTTTTCAACAATTTCGTCAATTTTTTCAGCATTTTGAGCAATATAATTTAGTGCTGCATCTTTAAGATTTTTAATGTTTTCATCGGAAGTATTATCTAATTCAAAAGTTGCATTGCATAAATCAGGTTCCATTCTAAAATAATTTTCAGAAGAATTTGCACTTGCAAACAATTGCTTTACCTGATAATCAACAATTTCAACAGATGCAGACATCATAATATTCATTACAGGAATAGCCCATTGAGCAACACCCCAATTTTGAGCTTTTTTATAGTCATATTCTTCTTTTTCGTTTCCTGTTCCTACTGATAAAACAAACATATCATCTACAAAATTATTTTTGTCTTTAAAAAAATATTTATTTGCTTCTACAATTGCACATAAAGCAGGGTTTGAAGCGAATATTCCTCCGTCAATCAAATATTGTGTAGCTCCTGCAAGTGAAGATATTGCAGCTAATTTAAAATAAGTTGGAGCAGCTGATGTTGCCCTCGAAATATCTTTTAAATAATAATCGCGATGAATATATTTTTTTGCTTCGGGTGTTGAAAACATTACCGGTTTACAAGTTGAAATGTTATAAGAAACCACAAAACAATGTTTTAATGTTTCGGATAATTTTGCATATCCCATTTCTTCTTTCAAAATTTTTTCAAATTCAACTTCTGAATATTCTTCAGCAATTAAATTGTTTGCAGAATTGAGAGAAGAAGTAAGTTTATTCTTAAAAATACCTTTTTCTTTTTCCTTATCTTTACTAAAGAAATTTGTAATTTTATTTAAAGATGTTTCAATTTTTGGCTTAAAAATATCTTTACCTCTTTCTGCATATAAATTTACTGCTTCTTTGGCAAAATGTTTTGCTTTTGGTCCATTTTCATTATTTGAAGGTATTAAATAAAAACAAGCTAAAATCCCACCAGTAGATGTTCCTGCTATCATATCAAAAAAATCAGATAAAGTAGCATCCGGATTATTTGTTTTTTGTTGCAATAACTCTTCAATGTAATTTAATAATATTGCAGGAATTAATCCTTTTATTCCTCCGGAGTCAATACTTAAAATTTTTATTTTTTTCATAATATTATAATTTTTTAATCGTCAGAGAATTTTTTTAATAACGTTCTATATTGAGAAAATAGTTTGGCTCTTGAAATAAAACCAACATATTTTTCATTATTTACAACAGGAATATTATAATGAGATGTTTCCTCAAACATTTTAGCTACTTGTGTTACATTCATATTTCTTTCGATAATCGGCTCCGGATAATACATCAAATCTTTTACTAAAGTATTATCATAAAGCTCCGGATTAAATATGACCTGTTTAATATTTTCTAACCAGATTATGCCTTTCAAATTATTTTCTTTATCAATTACTACATAAATATTGCGACTTGAATCTACAATTATTGAAATTAGATCTTTAAGTTTAGCATCGTAATCAATTGTCAGAAAATTAGTTTCGATTAAAGATTCTATATCTAACATTGCCAACATATTTGCATCTGCATTATGAGTAAGTAATTCTCCATTTTGAGCTAATATTAATGTTTCTATCGAATTTTTCATCCAAATTCTTGCCGTAAAAAATGAAATTGCTGAAACTATCATCAAAGGAACAAATAATGAATATCCGCCTGTAATTTCTGCAATTAAGAAAATTGCTGTTAATGGAGCATGCATAACTCCTGACATAACGCCAGCCATTCCTGCTAAAACAAAATTAGAAACCGGCAAATTTATACCAAATTGTTTGAAAATTAAAGAAAACAATAGTCCAGATACAGCTCCGGAAAATAAAGACGGAGCAAATAATCCCCCAACGCCTCCACTCACAAAAGTTGAACAAACAGCTATTATTTTGAACAACAAAACTGAAATTAATACAATTATTACAAACCAAAGTCCATACAAATTTTTATAAAAAGTATTTTCAAAAACAAAGTCAAATTTTCCTTGAATTGCTTGATTTACTCCTTCATATCCTTCGCCATACAAACTTGGAAAAACAAAAATTATACCTCCAAGAGCAATTATTCCTATAAAATATTTTATCCATTTCGACTTTACTTTCTCGAAGATTAAATTAGTTTTCAGATAAATTTTTGAAAATAAAACTGAAAAAATTCCGGTTAATAATCCTAATAAAATATAAAAAATAACATTTTTTATTTCAAAAGGCGATAATTTTTCCACATAGTAAATATAATTTTGCCCGGAAAAGATAAATGAAACAAGTGCCGCAGAAATTGAAGAAAGTAATAAAGGTAATAACGATGTAGTTGTTAAATCAAGCATTATTACTTCAAGTGCAAATACAACAGCAGTAATAGGAGCTTTGAAAATTGCTGCGACAGCGGCTGTTGAGGCACAACCAATTAACAAAATTATGTGCCGATAAGAAAGATGGAAAAATCGTCCGATATTACTTCCAATTGCCGCTCCCGATGCTACTATTGGTCCTTCCAATCCAACAGACCCTCCAAATCCAACGGTTAGAGAACTTGCAATAATTCTTGAAAAAATATTGTAAAATGGAATTATTCCATTATTTTTTGAAATTGAACGTAATACCATTGGGATTCCATGTCCTAATTTTTTCTTTATAATATAATTTACAAAAATAATTGTTAAAAAAATTCCAATAGCGGGGAAAATTATATAAAAATAATTAAACGAATATTTCTCTACTAAAAACACAACAAGTCTTCTCACTTGACTAACTGAAAATTTTAATAATAATGCTGCAAAACCAACTGTTATTCCGACCGCTACCGATAATATCAGCAGAAAATTTTTATCACCTATATGTTTTGATTTCCATATAGAAATAATTCTACCTACTTTTATTAACATTTTATTCATTAGTCTTTAATATATAATTTGTTATAATTATATTTTTCAATAATTACTTAAACTCTATTTTCGTATTTTTTGTATTTATTTTAAAAGGATAACTCTGATCGTTTTGGTCAATATAAACATTAGAAATATTTAAAGTTATGTCACTTTTTAGTTGTGGGGTTTCTAATTCTACTTTAATAACTTCAGGAAAAATCTGTTTGTTAACTAAAATTTGTTTGTCATAACTAATATAAAGCGACTGTTTGTCTATATAATTTTCAAGAAAAACGTTTGCAATTTTAAATATTTCGGGAATAATTTTTACTATTTGAAATTCATAATCCTCTTCGTGATTATTCGAAGAAGAATCTGAAATTTCTTTTTCAAGTTTTTTATTCCATCTTTCTGATGTTAAAGCTTTAGAAAAATATTTTGAAGTTTCTCGTCTTGACAACGAAGAAATACAATAATAATCTTTATCTGAACAAAGTTTGAAATTATCAATTTTTTCGGAGTCATCTGAACAACAAGGATAAAAGAAAAATGAATTTGTTAGAATAGATTGTAATATATTATAGTCAATGTCAAGTTTGAAATGATTTGCAAAAGAGGAAAAATTTTCTGTAAAATAAGAATCGTTAATTCTATTGATAAATCGCACAGAATCTTTTGTAATACAAATTCTCGCGCCTTCAATATTTAACGATCTAAAACTTATCCAAATAATACTATCTTTTTTAATTCTAACGATTCCTGTAAACTCATCTTTCGAAAAATTATTGGAGATAATTTGAACAGACAATTTCATATTTAGAGTATTGTATTTCAATTCATTATAAGTAACTAATTCATACAATTTATTACTTTTGAGATATTCATTTTTTTTGTAATCTATTTCTATTTTTTGTTTTGATTTACATGAAAATAGAGTAAATCCTATTAATAATAACAGAAAGAAATTTTTATTTTTTAATAATATACTGCTTATTTTTTTCAAGATTATTCAATAATAGATTTGTTAATAATTTTTTTATCAATATCAGAGGAGGTATCGTTAAGATATTTTGCTTTCTCCCACATTTTTACCGCATCATCTTTTAGGTTTAATTTATACAAAATATCACCTTTATGATTATAATAAATTCCTTTTGTTGCATCAAATAAGATTGTTTTATTAATATAATTTAAGGCATCTTCAAATTGTTGATTTTTATATAAAGCCCAAGCATGAGTATCTAAATAAATAGGGTTAGTACTACTTAAAGAAATTAATTTGGTACTTAATGATAAAGCCTTATCAATCTTTTCATTACGAGTTGAAAGATAATAACTGTAATTATTTAAAATATTTATATTTTCAGGATCTTTTGAAAGGGCTAAATCAAAAACAGAATCCGATTGTGAATATTTTTCTAATTTATAATAAGCCTCTCCTTGCATCGAAAGCAAATCTACAAGTACAGGAATATCGGAAATCGCAAGCATAGAAGCATAATCGACTGCTGTAGCAACGTCATTATAGTTTTGAGTAATAAAAGCAGCTAAAACATAAAATTTATAAAGTTCTAAATAATTGGGAAATAATTCTACCGCTTCTTTGCCGTGTTCGTAGAGTTTTTGATAATCTTGGATAGAATAATCGATAGTTAAAAGTTGTTGCCAAATTTGATATTTATTTTTATCGTTTTGCAACAATTCTTCAATAATTCCCTGTGCAGCTTTATAATTTTGTAAATTTATTAAAAAATCCGCATAAATTGCTTTTATAGCTAAATCATCTGTATTTTCAAAAATCACTACATCTATTAAATTTTTAATTTCAGAAGAATATTTTTGTGTAAATTCCACATCGTCAATAATACCAAATAAAATATTTTTTTTAATAGAAACATCTACGGAGACATCTAAAAATGCTTTATTTAGAAACTCAAAAAATTTTCCGAAATTTTTTGTAGCACTATAATAATTTGCAACCGATAAACAAACATAACCATCTAAACTATTAGAATTTTCTATTTGAGAATAATATTCCTGAGCAGATTTCATATCTCCTGTATTTTGGTAGGTTTCGGCTAAGAGTGCTTTGTATTTATTATTCGTTGGATTTGATTTCAATAATTTTATCATTTCATTTATGGCAGCTTTGTTGTTTTTCTGATTGAAATATATTGACTCTTTTGTAATAGAAATTTCTTCTGTTATTCCAAATTTTTTCTCTGCTTCATTTAATGTTTTTAAAGCATTTTTAAAATCTTGATTTTTTGCGTAAAGATTTGCCAAATCGAAATAATAATAAATAGTTTTGTCTGAAGTTTTAATTAAATTTTTATAAGTATCAATAACTCCATTAATATCTCCCGTATTTACTTGGCACGAAAGTAAAGTTGAAAGATAAAATTTGTTATTGCTTTTATCGTTTTTTACTGAATTTTTAATGTATTGTATTGCTGAAAAATAATCTTGATTTGCTATTAAAATATTTGCTATTTCAAAATTTGTCGCAGGGTCTTTTTCATTAATTTTTAAAGCTTCACCATAATAACCTAAAGCTAAATTATAATTACCTAAATTTTTTTGCTTTGCTCCTTCGAGAAAATAATACTTAAAGGAAAATTTTTGTTCTTGTGTAATAGTCTCCTTTGATTTTTTTTGTGAAAAAGTTAAAGAAACAATGAAAATAAATATTATTATTAATAATTGTTTTTGCATAATTTATATTTCAATTTGATTATAATCTCCAACACTTAATTCTGTCTTTTTGACTGAAATTTTTGCATTATTTCCAATCATCGAATTAAAAATATTTGCATTATTAATTTCTACTCCCGACTGAATAATTGAATTTTCTATTACAGAATTTCTGATAGTTGAATTTTTATGAACAGAAACATATGGTCCTATTACAGAATTAAATATTTTCACATCACTATCAATAAAACATGGTTGAATAATACTTGAGTTTTCTATATGCGCAGAATTTGAAGTTGTGTTTGTTTCGGATATTTTCGATAAGATTCGCTGATGAGTTTGAATTGTTAAATTTTTATTTCCACAATCAAGCCATTCGTTAATATTTGCAGTATCAAAAATATATCCTTTATTTTTCATATTTTCGAGAACTGTCGTCAATTGATATTCACCATTTTTTTTAATATCATTTTCTATCAAATAATTTAATTCTTCTCGAAGTTTTTTCCCATTCTTAAAATAATAAATTCCAACAATTGCCAAATCGCTAATTTTTTCTTTCGGTTTTTCTATAAATTTAACAATTTTATTATTTTCATCTGTTAATACTACCCCGTATGCTTCCGGATTTTCAACTTTTTGTACCCAAATAGTACTATCTGTTTCAGAACTTAAATTAAAATCTGCAAAAAATAAAGTATCTGCAAAAGCAATAATTATTTCGCCATCCAATGATTCTTCGGCACACCAAACTGCATGTGCCGTTCCTAATGCTTGATTTTGATGATATATTTTTGTTTCCGCACCAACCTTTTTTGCAATATTTTTTAATAATTCTTCTGACATTTCCCCTAAATCACCAATTACAAAAGCTATTTCATTTATTGGTTTTTTACAGATGCCATGTAATCCTTCAATTAATCTTTCTACTATAGTTTTTCCTGCTAATGTTATTAATGGTTTCGGAATTGTGAGAGTGTGTGGTCTCATTCTAGTACCCATTCCGGCCATTGGTATAATTATCTTCATTTTTAGATTCGCGATTTTTTACAAAATTAACATAGATTTACAAAATTAACAAATGAGATTTTGAAATTATTAAGATTTTAGATTGTATCATACTTTCGTCATTTTTAACTTTAGTCCGTTACCCATTCGCCCGTCTTTCAGCAAAGCGGTCTATCCTAAATTTACGATTATTAATTCTTTCCAGTATGCCCAAATCCTCCTGTACCTCTTTCTGTATCAGTCAGAATATCTACTTGTTCCCAATCAACTTTTTCATGCGAAGAAATTATCATCTGACAAATTCTTTCCCCATTTTTAATTTCAAATTCTGAAGTTGAGAGATTTATTAAGATAACGCAAATTTCTCCACGATAGTCTGCATCAATTGTACCGGGAGCATTTAATACAGTAATTCCGTGTTTTATTGCCAAACCACTTCTCGGACGAATTTGTGCTTCATAACCTTCCGGAAGTTCTATAAAAAAACCTGTTGGAATTAATTTACGCTCCAATGGTTTTAAAATTATTGATTCTTCTAAATTTGCACGTAAATCCATTCCGGCAGATAAAGCAGTTGAATATTGTGGCAATTCATGTTTCGATTTGTTTATAATTTTTATTTTCATAAAATATAAAGAGACAAATTTAATATATTATTTAAAAAAAATGTTAAAAATCATTTTAACTTACAAAAATAATATTAAAAATTGAATTTTAAATAGAAAATTCCATATTCAGGACTAAATTAAAAGCTGTATCAACATATTCTTTGCCAATTTCAACACCGATAAATTTTCTATCAAGTGATTTTGTTATAATCTATGTTGTACCGTTAACTAAAAATGGACATAAAACAGTTTGCTTTTTCCACCCGATAATGATATTATTCACTTTATAAAATATTTCAGCATGGATACGCATTAATCAAACTTGAACAAAATTTCCCCCAAAAAACAAATATAAAAGGCAAATTTTCACAAAGTCTAAAAATACAAACGGTTTATTATTAACTAATATCGAACATTCTTTGGAGTATATTTTGGTAAAATTGCATTTTTTGATATTGGTTATTTTGCTCAATGCCGGCTAAGATTTCGGTTTGTTTTTATAGATATTTCAAATTTTATTGGTTCAATATTTTGCAAGTATATAATTTTAATTTTAGCAAATTCATTTAAAAATCGTTAAATGGTGAATTTATCAAATAAATTCTTTTCTTCCATTCTTTTACTATTTGCGAATATATAAAAGTGATTAGTTTTATAAAAAAATTTCAATTAATCCGTCAGGAGTGGTTAAAAAAATTTTTTCTTGTTCATAATCAATATTTTCGACAAAATTTTCTGCAAAAGGAAGTACTAAATTTTTTCCATTAAAATCTGTTTCAATTACAGGATTACCCGGTATTAAATTTAACTCTGTAACTTTTCCGATAAAACCAAATTTTTTATCATAAACCTCAAAACCTACAAAATCATCATCTAATTCTAAATCAGCTTCTTCTCTAAATGTATATAGATATTTCTCATCTAAAAATAGCTCAGTATTTTTATAATTTTCAGCTTCATACTCTGAATCTATATGTTTAAACTTTACAGCTAAATTATTATTCCGAACTTTTATATCTTCAATAAAAAAAGGAACCGGTATTCCATTGATATTAAGGAACACCGGCTCATCTTTATTAAATATTTCCGAAGAAAATTCTTCTAAAATTACTACATTTAAAAATCCGTTAAATTTGTATGGTTTTCTGATAAATCCTATTAAAATTAAATTTTTATTATCAAAAACCATTTTAAGGATATTATTCTACTGTTTCTATAACTTCAACAGTTTCCACTTTTTCAGTTTCAGTAGTAATAGTTTCAGTTTGCGCTTGTGCTTGTGCTTCAATTACTTTTTGAGCTTCAAGAACAGCTAAACGTTTTTTAGCGATTTCAGCAGCACGTAATTCATTAACTTTAGCTTCAGCAGCTAAAATTTCTTTTTTTGTATTACGTTTTTTTAATTCCAAATCGCTAACTTTGTTTCTAATTTTTTGTTCTTTTTCTTCAAGCCATTTTTGATATTTCATTTCGGCTGTAGCTTCGTCAAAAGCACCTTTTTTTACTCCGTCTAATAAGTGTTTTTTCATAAAAACACCTTTATAAGACAAAATTCTTTTTACTGTGTCGCTTGGTTGAGCTCCGTTATGAATCCAAGCCAAGGCTTTGTCGAAATCCAAATTTATTGTTGCCGGATTTGTCATTGGATTATACGAACCTATCCTTTCGATAAAATGACCATCACGTGGTGCTCTGCTATCTGCAGCTACAATGTAGTAATAAGGTCTTTTTTTACTACCATGTCTTGCTAGTCTTAATCTAACTGCCATAATTTACTTTGTTTTTTTATTAAACTTATTATTAAATTCAGTTTCTCGAACCGAGTTGCAAAAGTAATATTTTTTTACTAATTTACAAAATTTTTTTATTCATTATCTTTTATGCTTTAAATCGCAGACTTTAATTAATATATTATGTTTTGTAATTAGAAAAATAGTTATTTTATATCTAAATTTTCGAGTAGCGTTGGTATTAAATCTGATTGAATATGAAGCCAATCATAGTTTGTATCTAAAATGATTTTATTGTTTTTTACTACTGTTAATCGTGGAGCTAAAGTGCTAAATTTATTTTCTTTTATTGTAAAATATTTTATACTGCCTAATGTATCTTTTAACAATTTTAGTTTTTTTTATATTTTTATAATCTTCAATATCAGCAACTTCATTAGATAAACCTGAATAAATGAAATAAAATGGTTTCTTTTCAAATATTTTAATAATTTTTATTAAAAAACAATTTCAATTCGTCAGTACACGTTGAGCAACCTGAATTTTTTTAAAGTTTATTATTTTTTAAAAATTATTTTACAAATCTATAACATAATTTTTAATTAAAACAAATTTATTTATTTTTTTATTGCTTCTTTATAATTGTTTTAAATAATCAGTGCGTACAAAATTAGGTATGCTTCGCTCGGTAAAAAGGGAAACAAAATCATATCTCGCATGCCGTTAGGTATGCGACCACAAACATGTAATATATTTCATAACTATTAAAAATAATGTTCAATTTTATGAATTGTCGATACTCTATCTTCTTGCCTGCATTATATATAATATCTAAAAAATGAAATATTTTTTTTATCTTTTCTATCTCCTAAAAATTGCATTTATTAGTTGAATTTGCGAAAACTAAATGCTAACTTTGCATAAAATTCATAAAATTATGGAAAATATCGAAGATAAAATTATTTTTCTTACCGAAATTTTAAATCAACATAATTATAATTATTATGTTCTTAATAATCCTGCTATTAGTGATTTTGAATTTGATAAATTATTGGAAGAATTATCTACTCTTGAAAAAAAATATCCCGAATTTGTTCAGAATGATAGTCCAACTTTACGTGTAGGGAATGATTTATCAAATGATTTTAAAACTACAGCTCACGAATATCCGATGTTGTCGTTAGGAAATACATATTCTAAAAATGAAGTAACAGATTTCCATAATCGAATTTTGAGAGAAACCGAAGTAGAGCCTGAATATGTTTGCGAATTAAAATTTGACGGAGCTTCAGTTTCAGTGAAATATAAAAATAATTTATTTTCTCAGGCGGTAACACGAGGAGACGGCACACAAGGAGACGACATCACAGAAAATGTGAAAACTATTAAAAGCATTCCACTTTCGATTAAAGGAGAAAATATTCCCGACAATTTTGAAATTCGTGGTGAAATAATTATGCCTCATAAAATTTTTAATTTGTTAAATGTAGAAAAACAAGCAAAAGGAGAACAATTATTTGCAAATCCACGAAATGCAACTTCCGGCTCTATAAAATTATTAAATCCCAAAGATGTTGCAAAAAGAGGACTTGACTGTTATTTTTATTATATGATGGGCAACAAAAAAATTGCAAATAATCATTTTGATACTATAAAAATTTTATCAAAATGGGGATTTAAAACTTCAGAACATTCACGTCTTTGTAAGTCTTTAGATGAAGTTTTTGAATTTATAAATTATTGGGATTTGGAAAGAAAAAATCTTCCTTATGATACTGATGGTGTTGTAATAAAAGTAAACTCTTTCGAATTACAAGATTTATTAGGTTTTACGGCTAAAAATCCGCGTTGGGCAATTGCATATAAATTTAAAGCTGAACAAGTTATCACAAAATTATTAAGCATTGATTATCAGGTTGGAAGAACAGGAGCTATAACTCCGGTTGCAAATCTTGAACCTGTGTTTTTATCAGGTAGTACAGTTCGTCGCGCAACTCTTCATAATGCTGACCAAATTTCATTGTTGGATATTAGAATTGGCGATGATGTTTATTTAGAAAAAGGCGGAGAAATTATTCCAAAAATTGTTGGCATTGCAAAACATAATGATAATTCAAAACCAACAGAATTTATTATAAATTGTCCTGCTTGTGGTTCAAAATTAGAAAAAAATGAAGGAGAAGCCCGTTGGTTTTGTCCAAATAGTGATTGTCCTCCTCAAATTGTTGGTAAAATTCAACATTTTATTAGCAGAAAGGCTATGAATATTGATTCTCTCGGCGATGAAACGGCAGAATTATTTTTTAATAATGGATTAATAAAAAATATTGCAGATTTGTACCTTATTAACAAAGAACAAATTGTTTTGCTCGAAAGAATGGCAGATAAATCGGCTGAAAATATTATTAACAGTATAAACAATTCTAAATCAGTAAGTTTTGAAAAAGTATTATTTGCTTTGGGAATCAGATTTATTGGAGAAACAGTTGCAAAAAAACTTGCTTATCACTTTAAAAATATAGATAATTTGATTATTGCTACAAAAGAAGAACTTATTGAAGCTGAAGAGATTGGAGATAAAATTGCAGAAAGCATTATTTGCTATTTTAAGGATCAGGAAAATATTGAATTAATAAATAAACTAAAAAAACAAGGTCTTCAATTTGAGATTGTTGAA
Organism: Bacteroidales bacterium; assembly: GCA_031284905.1. Classification (GTDB taxonomy): domain Bacteria; phylum Bacteroidota; class Bacteroidia; order Bacteroidales; family ML635J-15; genus Bact-19. The sequence continues at coordinate 21,026 of JAITXI010000120.1, read as the reverse complement.
GAAGAAAAAAAATCTGATAAATTAATTGGAAAATCAATAATAATTTCAGGGACATTTAATAATTTTTCAAGAGAAGAATTAAAGAAAATCGTGGAAAATAATGGTGGAAAAAATGTTTCTTCAATCTCAAAAAATACAGATTTATTCGTTATGGGAGAAAATACCGGACCTGCAAAATTACAAAAAGCAATTTCGTTAAATATAAAAATGATAAATGAACAGGAATTTCTTGAAATGATAAATTAAAAATAATTAATTTTGATATTATAAAAAAAAATATATTAATTTTGCAAAAAAAATAATGACAAATCATTCAATTTTATATAAAAAGGAAAGTATAGAATTTGTAGCAGTAGCAAAAGAATATTTAGTGCTTTTAGAAAATGCCAAAGAGTTTCAAAAAAATGATTTTATTACTAATTCACTAAAAATGCTTTCATTGTTATATCATAAAGTACTGTTTGTTGCTAAAATTGAACATTGTGATAGCAATAATGATTGTGACAATGCTTTTATTGAAAAATTTGTAAACGAAGTTCATTGGTCATATTTTCAAAATGTAATTTCAGAAATTTTAGACGAGGATGATGTTTTTGTCCAACTTCAAGACAATAATATTATTTCTGATTCTGATTATATGAATGTTCCGCTTTCAGAACTTTACGCAGATTTGTATCAAGAAATGGGCGATTTAATTGGTGCATACAAAACTGAAAATGAAGAATTAATGATTGCTGCATTAAATGAATGTCATGAAAATTTTTATAGTTATTGGGGAATTAGAACTTTAATCTTACTCCAAAATCTGAATAATCTAAATACTAAATTACTTTCTGATGAAGTATAATTCTACAATTTCTAAAGAAGAAATAGAAAAAATGCCGATATTTCATTATACTGGAAATATAGTTGTAGTTGATAATGTTTCAGATTTTAATAATATAAAAAATAACTTATTTGAAGAAAAAATTTGGGGATTTGATACTGAAACAAAACCAATTTTTAATGCTGGAGATGTTGCAAGAAAACCAGCTTTATTACAACTAAGCTCAGACAAAATTACATATTTGTTTCGTTTAAATAAAATAGGATTACAAGTAGATTTAATTAATTTTTTATCATCTCCAAATTTTCTTAAAATTGGGTTGGCGCTTCGTGATGATTTACATAATTTGAGAAAATATCAAAATTTTGAGCCGGCAGGTTTTATAGATTTACAGACAATCGCAAAAAAAAATGGAATAGAAGAGTTAGGCTTAAAAAAACTTTCTGCATTAATCCTTTCTATAAGAATTTCAAAACGACAGCAATTAAGCAATTGGGAAGCAGATATTTTATCTGAAAAACAAATAAAATATGCAGCGATAGACTCGTGGATAACAAGAGAAATTTATCTAAAATTACAAAATAATGATTGAACTTGAATATAAACATCGAATTTTATATGCAGATACAGATGCTATGGGAGTAGTTTATTATGCAAATTATTTGCGTATTTATGAAGCTGCTCGTGCCGATTTTTTAGACCAAATAAAAACTCCAATTTCTGCAATTATGGATTATGGAATTATTATGCCTGTAATTAAAGTTCAAGTTGATTACATTCTTCCGGCACAGTTCGATTGGATTATAAGAGTCGTAACTAGAATTGAAAAACTTCCAATGGCTAAATTAGTGGTTTATCATGAAATGTATTCTCCTGAAAATGTTTTATTAAACAAAGCTACTATAACGCTGTCGTTTGTTGATAATAAGACATTTAGAGCAGTAAGATGTCCCGAATGGATTATAGATAACATTAAAAAATATATATAAATTATGTCAATAAAAGAACATTTTGATGAAGCCTTACAAGTGCTTACCGAATTTAATAATAATCCGGAAAATTTCAAAAAAATTGAAATTGCAGGAAATATGATTGTAGATTCAATAAAAACCGGAGGGAAAGTTTTTAGTTGTGGAAATGGTGGTTCTATGAGCGATGCAATGCACTTTGCCGAAGAACTTTCGGGTAGCTATCGAGAAAAACGTAAACCAATACCGGCAATTGCAATTTCTGACCCAGCTCATATCACTTGTACTGCAAACGATTTTGGTTTGGAATATATTTTCTCTCGATATATTGAAGCAATTGCATCTTCCAATGATGTTTTGTTAGCAATTAGTACAAGTGGTAATTCTAAAAATATTATTGAAGCCGTGAAATCTGCAAAACTTAAACACATGAAAGTTATTGCGCTTACCGGCAAAGATGGAGGAATATTGAAAGATTTAGCCGATGTCGAAATAAGAACCCCAATGTCAAAATATTCCGACAGAATTCAGGAAATTCATATTAAGATAATTCATTCTTTAATTGATTTTATTGAACAAAAAATTATTTATTGACAAAATATTCCTATACTTTTCGATAAATAATTGAAATATTTTTTTTAATACCATAAACCAAATTGACCACTACAAAACGTAAACTGTTTGTATAACGCTATTTGAGTTTAACATAAATCAATTATAGGTATTTTACTCTCAATTTTTCGTTCGTTAAAAGTGCTTTGGAATTATTTTAATTATCACTGCAAATTTAATCATTTTTATTTTTTTGATATTTTTATAAATATTATACGGCATGTTATACCATTTATAAATTTATTTCATTCTGAAAATTATTTGGCATTCAGTATTGATTACTGAATACCATTGAAACTTTGGACTGATTTGTATGTATAAATGGTATTATAATCTAAACTTTGATGAAATCTCTCATTATTATAAAATTTAAAATATTTTAGGCTATGTTTTAAAATAATGTATATTTATTTTTTTCAAAAACAATTGTATTTTTGTGATATAAAAATAAAGCGATTATGGTATAATGGACAAATTTAGGCTGAAATAAGAGTTGTTTAGTTCAAGTGGACAAAATTTATCGTCTTTTTACATCATTAAAATTGAAAAATTTATATCCATAAGTGAAAGCAAGATAATCGGCAACCGGAAAATGTGCTCTGATAGAAGCTCCTACAAAATGATTTTGGTTTTTCCCTAAATAAATTCTTAAACCTACTTTTTCATATACCGGAGGATAACGTTTTAATGTACCGCCACCATCCCAATTTTGAGCCAAATCCATTATTCTTGCTTGTCCGGGTCCTTTTGCAATATAAGCACCTACTCCAACATGAAAGGCAAATCGTCCAAAAATTAATTCTGTAAAAGCATAAAATGCTTCCGTATGAAAATTATGTGGCATTTTTATTCGTTCTGAATTTTCTTTTTCCCATTCATCATAATTATAATCTTTTGAATGTGATAAATAACGAACGTAACAAAATTCAAAAGAAGCTCCAATGTTTAATATTGGCAAAATTTTTCGCATATATCCAATACTTGTACCTGCTTTTAACCAATAATTATTATCATAACGAGCTATCAGCCAACCCGGGTCAATAGTAAAAAATAATGAATTTAATTGTTTGTGTTTTGGAAATGAATCAAGTTTTACAATTTCTTTGCCCGGATTAAAATGATAACGAATACTAGCAATTGCTTGAACTTCATTAATTCCATAATTTGGCATATTCATACTTGCATTAGAGGCATGATTGAAACATGCCTGCAAGCTCAAATCTAATTGATTTGTTAATTTAAAATCAAAACCACTTTGTAAATTTATATAAGGAGTTACATGCAATGAAATCAAACAATTATGATTCCTTTCTGTCATATATTCATTGCTACTCCAACTTCCATCTTTGTTAGGAGATAAATAATTATTCGGGTTTTCCCAATTCAGAACATATTCATCAACCGACATTCCTCGTTCAACCCGGTTTTCATAATTATCAACTATCGTATTATCAGGTTTATAGTAAACATCCGATTTGTAAATTTTTGTGAAATACGCAGCTCCCATTCCTAATTGATAATTCCACGAAAACCATTTATAACGAATTATTGTTCCTTGAAAATATCCAAAAGCGGCAATGCTTTGTCCTAAAACTTTATTGCGTTCTTTCCATTCAGATTGTGTATCAAGGAAATCCCAATAGCTTGTATATCTTAGCGTTACACCATATTTTGGAAAGTTTAACATTTTTTCCCATTGATTTTCGCCTATAGATTGTTTACCGAATCGGATTTCAGCTCTCGGATAATAAAAATCTTTTAAATAAACAGAACCTTCAGGATGATAAAGCGCCATTCCGTAACTTAGACCGCATTCGATAAAATAATCATTTTCTTTGAATTTTTGTGCAGAAATATTATTTGCAGAAAAAATACCAATAATAAAATATAAATATCGGAAGATTTTTTTGTAATTAAAATTTTTGTTCACTCTATAATTTTTTGCAAAAGTAATATTTTTTTTTATAATATTTCAATTTTACATTAAGAAATAATATTAGATTTCTAAAAAAATTCACTTAACGCACTTACAACTCATTGTAAATTAAAAATAATTAAATACAAACAAAACAACTATCCTTTGTTAAAAATCAAGATGTCGTATTGAATTATTTTTAATTATTTCCAAATTCCATTAAATATGCTTTTATAAAATCATTTATATTACCGTCTAATACTGCTTGGGCGTTTCCTGTTTCTATATTTGTTCGTAAATCTTTCACCAATTTATATGGGTGAAGAACATAATTTCTAATCTGAGAACCCCATTCAATTTTACGTTTCTGTCCTTCGATTTTATCTTTTTCTTCTTGTTTTTTCCTTAATTCTAATTCGTAGAGTTGTGATTTTAATAATTTAATAGCATTTTCCTTATTTTTTAATTGAGAACGAGTTTCGCTATTTTCGATTATTATCCCTGTTGGAATATGTTTTAGACGAACTGCCGTTTCAACTTTATTAACATTTTGACCTCCGGCACCACTGCTACGATACGTATCCCATTCTAGGTCGTTAGGGTTTATTTCAATGTTTATAGAATCATCAATCAACGGGTAAACAAAAACAGAGGCAAATGAAGTATGTCTTTTATGAGCAGCATCGAATGGAGAAAGTCGCACAAGTCTATGAACTCCATTTTCACCTTTTAGATATCCATAAGCAAAATCTCCGGAAAAACTCATTGTAATAGATTTAAAACCAACAGTATCACCTTCTTGAGAATCAATAATTTGAATTTTATATCCATTTTCTTCAGCCCAACGTATATACATTCTACTAATCATTGAAGCCCAATCACAACTTTCTGTTCCGCCAGCACCTGCATTTATTGTTAAAACAGTATCTAAAATATCTTCTTCTTTACCAAGCATATTTTTGAGTTCGAGTTTCTCAATAGCAATCAAAGTTAATTGATATTCTTTATCAACTTCCGATTCTGTAATCTCTTCATTTTTATAAAATTCAAAAACGATTTCTAATTCTTCATATTTTGAATTAACGAAATTATATTCATTTATCCATTTATTTTCAAAACTGATTTTTTTAAGAATTTTTTCTGCCTCTTCAGGATTATTCCAAAAACCAGTTTTTTTCGTTTTTTCATTTTCCGAATCTATAAATTGAATTTTATTATCAATGTCAAAGAAACCTCCTCAAAGCTTCTACACGCTTTTTTAAATCTTTTAATTTTTCAACAGTTATCATTTGTGATTTATTATATTATTTCACTGAAATATTTTCTCATTCGTTTAAGTGCTGTTTTTAATGATTGTTCATCAGTAGCATAGGATAATCTTAAACAATTTGGTGCACCAAAAGCATCTCCTCCGACAGTTGCAACATGTTCGTTTAACAACAACGACATTGCCAATTCATCCGAATTATTGATAATTGTTCCATGATAAGATTTTCCTAAAAAATTAGAAATATCAGGAAAAAAATAGAAAGCACCGTCAGGACGTTTGGTGTTAAGACCTGGAATGTCTAAAAGACTGTAAACCAAATCTCTGCGATTTTTAAAAGTATTAGTCATTTTAGATATAATCTTTTTTTCATTTTCACTACCTAATAAAGCTGCTTCGGCTGTTTTTTGTGCAATAGAGCATGCGCCGGAAGTAAATTGTCCTTGAAGCTTTGTAACTGCTTTTGCAATGTACAGAGGACCTGCCATATAACCTATTCTCCAACCTGTCATTGCATAACCTTTTGATACTCCATTAATTACAACAACTCTATCTTTAATATTTTCAAATTGAGCAATACTTTCATGTTTTCCTATAAAATTGATATATTCGTAAATTTCATCTGAAATAATTGTGATATTTGGATAATTTTCCAAAATATCCGTTAATGCTTTTAATTCGTTTTTTGTATAAAGCATTCCGGTCGGATTTGATGGTGAATTAAGAAGGAAAGCACGTGTGTAAGGAGTTATAGCTTCTTTGAGTTGTTGTGGTGTGATTTTAAAATTTTGTTCGCTACTACAATTTACAAAAACAGGTGTTCCTTCTGCAAACTCAACCATTTCCGAATAACTTACCCAATATGGTGCAGGAATTATTACTTCATCTCCTCTATCAACAATTGATAAAATTACATTCATTAGAGAATGTTTAGCACCTGTTGATACGACAATTTGTTTTGGGTCAAAAGATAAATTATTTTCTTCTTTTAATTTTTTACAGATAGCAATTTGTAATGATTCATAACCTGCTACTGGAGGGTATTTTGTAATATTATTATTTATAGCTTCAATAGCAGCTTCTTTTACAAAATCTGGGGTATTAAAATCCGGTTCACCGATACTCAAACTTATAATATCAATTCCTTTATTTTTTAATTCTCTTGAAATTTGTGTCATTTTTAATGTCGCAGATTCTTGCATTTTTCTTATTCTAAACGATACCTTTTCCATTTTTACTTAAAATTTGGCAGTGATTTATTTTGTACAAATTTACGTGAAATTTTGATTTCTTACAAATGATTTTTTGAATTTGTTTTTATCTACAGAATAAATTTTAAAAATTTATAAAAAACTATTAACTTTGCAGAAATAAATCGGGGTGTAGCTCAGTTGGTTTAGAGTACGCGTCTGGGGGGCGTGAGGTCGGACGTTCAAATCGTCTCACCCCGACTGATTTGTGGTAATGTTGATTTATTACCACTTTTTTAGATAAATTTTTTATTAAACATATAAAAATTTTATTTATCTTTGTAAAAATTTTCGGGGTGTGGCGCAGTTGGTAGCGCGCTACGTTCGGGACGTAGAGGCCGTCAGTTCGAGTCTGGTCACCCCGACAATAAAAAAGTGATTTCAGAACTCAAGTTCCTGATAATGTGAAACATACATCAGAAAATTACGATTTTTTATGTCTTTATGAAGAATGGAAATGCGGAAATTTAAAATTAAATTGTTATAGTATTTTGGATTCGCTTGTCATTCATATCCTGATGGAAATGTCCCTATTTGTCAAAATTTAGACATCAGTCTTGGAAATATTTTTGAAAACAGTTTAGATGAAATATTTAACGGACGACAAAACGTGCAAAAGCAAAAAGAATATGCAAAAAATTGCAATAAATGTTGGATAAATTTTCATAGAAAATACGATATAGTTCTATTAAGAAATTTAGAAAAAATTTTACCTGAAAAAGTTATTGAAGTATTTTATGGAAAATATCAACGGTCTGTCAATAAAAACATAAGCTATAAAAAAATAATGTCGAAAAAATAAGTATGAGTTGTAGATTTTTTTTAGTTTTAATTTTATGCGTAATTTCGATAAAATTAAAGTCGCAAACAGAATATCCGACAGAAAACAAAAGAGATATTTATTGGCAACATTGCACCAAAATTAATTTTTCTGATTATCAATCACAAAACGATGAAAAATGTTTGAAATATAAAGAAAAATATGGAACAAATACGGTTGCAAGTATCGGATTTAGAGCTATAGTTGATATACCCAAAAAATGGGGTAAAAATTCTGATAAATTATATTTAGCTCCTGTTTTTTGTAAGAATTGTTCTTGTATTCTTTCTGAAGATTCTTTGAGTTTGTTAGTTGACCGATTAATGTTTGATGTAGCAGAAATTTTTGCACGAAAAATACGAAAAGAACTACTTGAATTACAAGATACAATGAAAATAAATAATACATATTCAATGTTTTTTACAACAATTCATAATAAATTTGAAGAAGAAATGTTAGATTATTGTGGAACAGTATTAATTGATGTATTAATTGAAAAGAAAGATAGTGCCTATATTGAATGGAGAAAAACGGTAGATAATTTTTTACAGCAAACAGAAGATTATGCTACACGACCGGAAGATTGCTATAGATTGGTGTTAGGTAAACCGATAGAAAAAGGTTATAAAATGGCTAAAACTATTATGGGAGATATGAGAAAAAAATAAAACAAAATAGGATTTATCTTTCCAATATGCTTAATTACAGCAGATTTGATGTTTTTTTCAGAAAGAGATAAAGTGTAAAATGTTTAGAAAAAGATTATTTAAGAATAAATAATATCTTCATACAATTCAGCCAAACGTTTACGAAGATGAAGAATTGCATAATGCTTTCGTGACAGCAATGTATTAAGCGGAACTCCCGTTGTTTTAGAAATATCTTTTATAGGAATACCGTCTAATTCTGTAAGTTCATAGATTTCGTGTTGTTCGGGCGGAAGTTCTAAAAGAGCGGTTTCCAATTCTGTCCAGACCAACGAACGCAGATATTCTGTTTCCGGTGAAGACTCAGATGTTTTGTTAGCGAATAAAATATCTGAAAAATCTCGTTCTATTTCATTGTCGTTTTCGTCATTCTGATAGACAGGAATTTTCACCTCTTTTTTCTTAATTCCGGCGTTAATAATTGTGTTATGAGCTACACGATAGAGCCACGCCGAAACGTGTTCTATTGGATTTATCGCAATATTTATCGCTTTTGTAAATTGATAAAAAACGTCTTGCAGAATATCTTCAGCGTCTTCGTTATTATTCACTCGCTTACGGATGAATGATTTTAACTGCGGTTGATGTTCTGCAATCAGTTCTTCAATATTTTCTTTCTTTGCTTCTTTTGCCACTTTATTCTTCTTTTTGCGATTCGCTGTTCAAAAAGTCATCTTCAAAATCATGTCTATGCCAACCATGTTCACAATGTCTTTTTTTTATGAACTCTTTACGTTCTTCGAGTGTCATTTTTTCCCATTTTTCACGAATAGGATTTCTTTCAAAACCGCCGTGTCTGTGAATGCCTCTCGCTGCCGGTTTCCAAGCTGTTCCAAACAAAATATGCGAAAGAACCAACAATCCTAAAGCTTGCCAAAAGCTAATCACTGCTAATCCAAAAATAGCGGGAACAAGCCAATTCCACAACAACATTACAATTGCACTAAATCCGGCGATTGCTACCAATATGCCAATGGGCATAATAAATCTTAACCTTTTCATATATATTATTTTTTAAATTATACTGTTTTTATTATTTTTGAGATTGCTCTCTACTTATTAAGACAAATAAACTTGAAAAATATTTTAAAATATTTATATTTTTTTATTTATTATTATTCTTTAATGTTTTTTCGACATATTTTCATCTATAACTCCCACGAAAATAATTGTGAAGTAAATTTGAAAAAATATAGAGGAAAGTACCAATAATTTTAGCAAATATCACTGAAATATTATTTTTGTAGGAAAATTTTTATTACCTTTGTAATTAAATTATATGAAAATATGAACAGCAAAGTTCAAAACTTAGTAAAAAAACATCTATTTCTACTTGTAATTATAATAAGTGATTTTGCTTTGTATTCTCAAGATTTAATTGTAACAACAAAAAATGATTCTATAAATTGTAATATTTTAAGAGTTACAAATAAAAATTATTATTACACAATATTAAAAGATACCACAAACTATAAGATAAGTATTTCTGATGTAAAGTCTTATAAATATTCATATTACAAACGAAAAGAAATCAAAGAAGATGCCGGAATTTCAATAAAAAAGATTACCGCAATTGAAGAAAATTATAATTATTATTTTTTGTCAATTGGTCTTTTTGTTGGGAGAAAAAACTTATTAAAAGGTGTTGATAAAATTATTCCACATTACGTTAATGCTGCTTATTCAAAAAAATTAAGTTCCGGTTATTATTTTGGTGGAGATTTAACATATTATGCGAATAAATATGTTGGATTAGGTTTACGTTTTGATTATTTTTCGTCATATAATCGACAAGATAGCTTAGAATATATTGCTTCAGTTCGTACAGGTTCAGTTTTTAAAGAAGAACGGAGAATAGGATATATCTCCAATAGAATTTCTTTAATAAATGCAGAATTTTATGTTTCAGGGAAATATAATTTCAAAAAAAGTTATGTGTATGGAAATTTAGGATTTTCAATGTTACGTTTAACAGACCAAAATTTTGATTATTATCTTGATAATGTAATAAAAGGGCAAACTTTTGGTTTAAGCATAGATTTAGGTTATGATTGGAAAATAATACCTCAATTGGCTTTGGGTTTGAAGTTTTCATATATAGCGGGAAAACTTAGAACAATTAATTTTAATGAAAATTTACGAGAATTGAATAAAAATTCTTATATTGGATTGGGAGAAATAAGTGTAGGTGTTTCTTTGAAGTTTTGGATAGGTAAAAAATAGGAGAAAAACAAATGGAGAATGGGCTAACAGTGAGCGGGTGTGAATGGAAAAATGTAAAGACATATAATGTGTCTGTATTGAGATTTAAATAAAGTAAATTTTTTAATTATGAAAAAATATTTGTCAGAAATGATTGGAACTATGGTTCTAGTGTTAATGGGATGTGGAAGTGCAATTTTTAATCAAGGTTGTGAAACTCCTGCCCAAGTGTTAATGGTCGCAGTCGCCTTTGGGCTTTCTGTTGTAGCAATGGCTTATACAATTGGAAAAATTTCCGGTTGTCATATTAATCCTGCAATAACTTTGGGAATGTTGGTAGCAAAAAAAATATCAGGAAAAGATGCTGCGATGTATATGATTTTCCAAGTTATTGGAGCTTTAATAGGCTCTTTTATTCTTTTTGCATTAACTAGAAATTTTACTACAAATGCAACGTTAACAGGAGCAAATGCTTTCGGAGAAGGTCAAATGATGATGGCTTTTTTGGCTGAATTTGTTTTTACATGTGTTTTTGTTCTCGTAGTTTTAGGAACGACTTCAAAAGGTGCTGAAAATAATTTTGCAGGATTAATTATTGGTCTAACTTTGATTTTAGTACATATTGTTTGTATTCCAATTACAGGTACGTCAGTTAATCCGGCAAGAAGTATTGGCCCGGCTGTTTTTGAAATGCTCGAAGGAAATTTTGAGGCTATTAAACAAATTTGGTTGTTTATTTTAGCTCCATTTTGTGGTGCTATCCTTGCAGCAGGAATTTGGAAAGTTATTGATGTAAAGAAATAAATATAAATAATTCAACTTTCGCAAATCCAGAAAGGATTAAACTTCCATAATTGTAGATCTAACGTAGTGAGACCTGCGATGAACAAGTAAAGATGACTACTGCCTCGAAAGGCGGAATTTTTAAATATTGCCTTTTAGGTAAAAATCAAATTTATCGCTCTCCGTAGGTCATTGACCTGCGATTATGGAAATTTTGTCCTTCAAACAATGATAACTTACGAAGTGTTAGATAATAAATAATATAGAAACACTATTAAACTTTTATAATTTGATATTCAATAAATTATATAACTTGCAAAAGATTAATAATATTTTTGATTAGAAATAAATTAAAAATTGAAAAAAAAGTATTAACTTTGCAAAAAGATATTTATATGAAAAAGTTCTTAATATTATTTATTATTGCAACCCTAGTTGCTGTTATGCCTTCATGTACAAAATATGATGACGGTGGTTATGCTTCAAAAAACCATTTAAAAGGGACTTGGTTACTTCAAGAATTATCATATGGAGGAGAATCCAGCGATGTTTCTATAATGAACACATATTTAACAGGAATTACTTTTGAAAAAAATGGAACTGGAAATATTGACATTAATCTTTTAGTAACAACTCTAACCGTTGATTTCAATTGGGAATTTGTTAACGACAAAAAAGATTTGAAAATGACATTAAAACCAATAAATTTTCCGGCAATAATACCGCAAGCAACAAGAGACCAAATAAACGAGATGATTCAAACGTTACTTCCGGCAGAATCTCATATATTAAAATTAACAAAATCAGAATTTTGGATTACTTCAATAGGAGATAACAAAACTATGATAATGAAACTCAAAAAGAAATAAGTTTATACAATTATTCATAAGAAAAAGAGGTTATATCAAGTTGATGTAACCTCTTTTTTTATTATTATCAATTTGTTTTAAAAACAAAAGAGTTAGGAATAATTCCAACTTTAAAGCTATCAAGTGGCTCTTTGTTTGAATTATAACGATAAATAACACCGTTTTGCATGTAATCACAAGCATCGGAAACATATAAATCGGAATTTGTCGGGTCAATTCCTAATGCATAAAAATTTTTGTTTTCTGCAAATAGATATGGAGTTTGTGGCAAAGAGCTGTCTGTAATCGAAAAACGGTAAACATCTTTGTTTATAAAATAAATAATATCTTTAGAATTATTTATTTGCATATCTACCAAAGGAAAATTATTATTAATAATAAAGGTTTTTTCAACGGTAGAAGTTGCTGTATTTATTCTCATAATTCCTCTTTCTCCAACAAAAGATGAGCCTTCAAAGCCACCATCACATAATACCCAAAGTTTGTTTTCTTTATCAAGAACCATTTTTCGAGGTTGAACTAATACTTGAATAGTATTAATTAATTTATCCGTATTAGTGTTAATTACTAAAATTTTATCATCATAAGACCAAGAATTTGTAAAAAGCAAATCATTTACAATAATTAATTGTTCCGAGTTATTTGGAGAAATATCAATTGAAGCAGTTTTTGTAAAAGTATTAGGATTTACAATATTTATACATTTACTATACATATCTGAAACATAAGCCTTTTCATCAGAGACAAATACCATGTATCTGGGAGAAGATAATTCTGTAATTTTACCTTTCAATTTGAAATCATTAATATCAATTGCATAAATTTTTCCACTATTATTAATTGAGATATATGCCGTATTATTTTTAATAGAAATACTTTGTGCAACGTCTCCAAGTGGTTTTCCATTTGCTTTTAGAAAAACTAAATTTTCAATCAATTTAGAATTTGGCTCATAAAATGATAAAGATGCATTACTATAATTAAAATTACCTTCACAAACAATAAAAACTCCATTTTGAGGAATTAATATATCTTCTATGTTAGGATTATTGTTTTTCATGCACGAAAAACTTCCAAAGAATAGCAATAAAAATATAAAATAGTTGTTTAATTTCATAATTATTTATATTTGATAGTCAAATGAAAAGAAAAATTTATACCCGGCATTGGTTGCCAAATTACTGAATAATAATTTTCGTTAAAGAGATTATTTATATCTAAGCTAATAACAAATTGAAAATTATGGGTGTAAAATGACTTTCCAACTGAAAGATTATTCATAAAATAGGAATTAATAATAGTTAAATAATCCATATCAGAAGCTATAGTAGTAAGTCGTTTACTATAAAAAATCCATTGATATGAAAACCAAAAATCATAAAATGTAATTTTACAGAAAAGATTAGCCGAATGTTTTGGTATATAAGGAATTTGTTTTCCAAAAGAATTATCATTGGCAGTTAATGGCGTAGCACGATTTTCACTAATCGTAAAAGCATAATTTGAAAAAATTGAAAAATTAACTTTAGAAAAAATCATATTCAATTTTAAATTATAATCTAATCCATAAGTTACAACTTTTTCAATATTTATAGGAGACCAAAACCCCATGGCGGTAGGTTTCCACATAATCCAATCGTTAATTTTTCCATAATTAATATTCAAATCGGAGAAAAATTTAAACTGATTTTTTGAGAATTTTGATTCTAAACCACCATCTACAGAAAAACCTTTTTCCGGCAATAAATTAATATTTCCTCCCGGTTTATAATACAAATCATTTATAGAAGGAATATGATAATTTTTAGAAATTGATGATTTTGCAAATAAAAATTTATTAAATTGATATTCCAAAAATGCAGAAGAAACAAATGGAGCAGTGTTTTTATCGTAAAAACTCTGTTTTAATAAAAAACCAAATTTAAAGTTACGAATGAATGAAGAAAATGCAGAAAATGTAATTCCACCTTCATTTCGAATAGTATCATAGCCTTGATTTTTAACATTTTCCATCGAATTTATTTTAAAAAAATCATAAAACAAAGTTGTAGTAAGTTCCACATAATTTTTTAATTTATAATTAATTAAGGCAGAATTAAACAGCGAAAAAGAAGTTCCTTTTGAATCGATTGTTTTATAGTAACCTTTTCCGTTAATGAAATTATCACTCAAATAACGACTATCAAGAAAATTTCCTCCATTATTTAAACGAAAAGAATAATTTTCGCTAGCATACACATATTCAGCTGAATAAATAGCATTGTTAGAATTATCTCTATTAATATTATTATTTGGACCACTTTCATTTGTTGTTAGTCCGGGAATTCCTCTATCAAGATTTTGAAACCAAAATTTTACAGAAAGCAAACCAAGTGCTTTTATTCTAAAATAAAATTCTTGATTAAAACCATACTTTTGATAATCAGCATTTTGGCGATACTCTTTTGAGCCATTAATAATAGTTGAATTAAAGAATGGAAAGTTATTTTTAGAATAATCATAAAATAAACTTGTAGAGGATTGAAATTTTGAATTGCCTAGTTTTAAGTTGAAAAAGTCATCAAAAGAGTAAAAACTACCGACAGAAGATGAAAAGACAAAACGACAACCTTCTCGCCAGTCCGCCAAAGAATTTAATTTGATTAATCCGCCGAGAGTTTGAGTATTTTCTGTTAAAGCACCGGCTCCCGGAATGATTTCAATTTTATCTAAAAGCGAAATTGGAATTAAGGACAAGTCTGCAGAACCTAAAATTGGAGAATTTAACTCAACATTGTTCCACGAAACTTTTGTATGCGAAGCAGTAGTTCCTCGAAAAGAAGCTGTTGAAAAAGAACCTTTACCTGTTGATTTTACAAATAACTGACTATTTTCTAACAATAATTCCGATAAAGTTACAGAAGATTTTTGTGTAATTAACAGTGAATCAATCTTTGTGATTTTTACACCAATATTATGTAAATCTTTAGTTTCATAAATTTCAACTCCATTTAAAAAAATAACAGAAGTATCTTGTTGACAATAGCTTATCAAACAACAAATTGAAAATGTAAATATGAAAAAAAATTTCTTATTCAATAATTATTAATTTTTTAATAATTGTTTTTTCATCAGTTTCAATTGACAAAAAATAAACTCCAGATTTAATATTCTTTAAAGAAATGATATTATCTAATTTAGATAAATTTTGATTAAAAATTTCTAATCCATAAGAATTTATTAGCTTAATTTTATGAACGAATAATCCATTAACAAAGTTAATATTATCATATCTTATCTCTATAAATTCTTTAGCCGGATTAGGAAAAATTTTCATCATATCCTCATCATAAGAAACAATGTCTAAATTTTTGCTATGAATTACACCAACTGCATCTAAATCAAAACCACAGGTAGCAAAAGGAGTTGGATAAGAGTCATTTACAATATGACCTTGTGAATCGTAAGAAGCAAAATCAGGATTTATAGTTCCAATAGCATCAATAATTTTCACATGAGTAATATTATTAAAATCTAAATTTCCAAAATTAGATAATAAATTGATGTCTTCTAAATCGAAAGGAACACCCCAGAAAACGGGATAAAGTCCTGCAAAATTATAAAAAAGTGAATAATCTACAGCATCAAAAGTTGCGATTTGTATTTCATTTTGACAATTAGAAATTGCAGGTATTCGGACAAAATTTTCGCCATCGCTACTAACTTCCACAAAAGCTAGTTCCAAAAATGCAAAAGTAGTTTGTGTTGGTGGAGAAAATAAAGAATTTTCAAAAATCGCAAAATCAGGACCTTCACCATTTATAATAGGATTTTCAAACGTCAAAATAATTTCTCCACCATCGCCCAAACTAATAAATTGTCCGTCTGCTTTTCCTGTCGCATTTTCTATTTTTCCGGAAAACGCTCTATTTGACGTGATTCCTTGTTCGGTATAGGTTTGAGTTGTATCTGCAATATTAATAAACCCACGTTTTACAACTGCATTTGTCGCCCAATTTTTTATTATTAAAGAATCTTTATGAATTGCTATCCCATCGCCGGAAAAAATTTGACAAAAAGAAATTTCAAAGAAAAATATCGAAAAAAACAGACAGAATAATTTTTGCATTAGAAAATAATTTTTTTGTTAATAATTTGATTTTCAGAAAATAATCTTATTATATACATACCATTTGAAAAATTATTTATCGGAAGTTCATAGGTACTTGAATTGATATTACTTCTAAAAATTTGTTTTCCGTTTAAATCAAAAATTTCAATATTATCCAAAGTTTTATCATTTATTATAGACAATAAAGCATTTTGTCGGTTGATTTTCAGATTATTAAATGCAGTTTCTGTAACAGAAAGCTGGTTTACGTTTACCGTAACAATTTCAGAAACCATATTCCCTGCTGCATCGGAAACAGTTATTTGATAGTTAGTTGTAACTTCGGGACTTACAGTGACAGTTTGATTATAGTAAATTTCATTCCATGTAAAAAAATAAGGTTGAACGCCACCTTTAGCATAAGCTGTTAAATCAACACTTTCGCCGGAATTAATAGTATATGAAGTTTTTATTTCAGCAGAAAAACCAGGAATTGATAAAGGTTGTATATCTCCAAAATTATCTATACAAAAATAAGTAGGAGTATTAATACCATAAGTTCCAAAATCTGAAGACGACATTGTAAACAACAAACTATCACCGGGATTTAACCACGACATATCCACATAAGTCCATTCATTAAAAGTAAAGCCTTCAGTTTCTTGAAAGCGATAATCTGCAAGAATAATCTCTTTTGACAGAGTAGTTTTAGCAGAGATGTTAAATACAGTTATTTGCAATTTTAGCCAATGATTTCCATTTTCATAAAAATCGGCAGGTGTATTCATATACAAAGAGGCGAACGTATTTAACGAAACAAACATTCCAAAATTTTCCGGCAAAACAGCGGCATCGTCAATTTTAATAATTGAGGGGATTGGTGCATTATCATTAATCCAATCTGAACCTACATAAGCAACTGCATAATTTTGAGAATTTTCAACCCCTTTCCCAACAATTGAAGAATACTGATTAAGATAAGAATTTGTTGTATTATCAGTTTGATTTGTATAAGCCCAGCCCATCCAAGAGCTGTAATTTTCATCAAAATCGTTGTAAAACTTCAAATACTTACTTGTGAAACTTCCGGAATTATCACTACCGTTCCAAGCACTTTCAGGAGCTAACGTTAATTCTTCAAAATCGACGATTTCCTGACAAAACACTAAATTTACCGAAGTAAAAAAACATAAAAACAATAAAAACTTTTTCATAATATATAAAAATTACAATTTTTATTGCCAATATAATAAAAGGAAAGGGAAGAAGAATAATTGGCAATTATCCCGAAAGCCTTAAATTACATTAACAAGCTAATAGCAGGTCTTCTGACTTACTCAATGTTACAAAGCCTTCCCATTTGAAATTTTAAACAGTGGCAAAAAATTTGTAACACTTAAAGAGCTTACAGCAGCGGGAACTGTGCAAGATTTTCACTTGCTTCCCTATTATTCCGAAATTCGGAACTATTAACAATACAAAATTAAGATAATTATTTTAAATAAAAAAATAAAAATGAAATATTTTAATCTAAAAGGAAAATTTTAATAAAGTCTAAAAATATAAATAATTGATTACAAGATAATTAAAAAATCATATTTTTATGGAGTGGACATATATACACTATAAATCAATTTAATCATAATCTGTATGTATTGTATTAATAATCAAATAGTGCAAAAATCAAGGGCGAAGTTATGTGATACTAAATTGCTATTATAGTATATAATTCAATTATCATTTATTGCTCTGATGCTCAATAGATTAATTTTTTTATGATTTTTAGACAGTTTCTTAATATAAAAAAATTTCTATTCACTGATAAAAACCTAAAAATAAAAGATACAACTTGCTGAGTAACAATGGTAAATAAATTATTTTCAAAAAAATGAAAATTAAATTTGTTTTAGTTAAAATAATGACTATTTTTGTAGTCTGACATTTATAAAAATTTTTGCTTATGAAATAAAAAAATAGCGTGCTGAAAGGCACATTTTAATACATGTTGGAAAAAGCGTTTAACGCAATTCTTGCCTTGAAACCTTGACAATTTCAAAGCAAACTCAAGAATAAGTAAACGTTCGCAAAAATGTGGACTTTCTTGTTTGAGTTTAGGTAGTCAAGAACTTCAGGGCGGATATTAAGTCTGCTTTTTTCATGTAAAAATTTGAAAAAGATAAAAGATGAACAAAGATATTAGAAATATTAAAATCAGGTTGTTGGCAAAAAAAAATTTGGTAATATTTTCTTGTTATTTCAATGCTTGTAGAGATTTTTTTGTTTCATTAATAGAAAAAGAAAATAATAATAATAATAATAATAATAATAAAAATTATATTATAATTCAAAAAATAAAACATAAATTTGTAGAAAAATTTAAAAGCTATGAAAAAAATATATTTTTTCATAATATTTATAACGTTAAAGTTTTCTTTATTTTCACAGAACACTAAAATTATAACATTTTATAATCAAAAAGAACCTTTAGCAGATGTGAAAATATTTAATAATCATCAATTTATTACAAATTCCAATTCTAAAGGAGAGTGTGAAATTTCGGACACTATAAATATAATAAATTGCAATTATTTAAGTATTTTTGATACTACAATAAACATTAAAAATTGTAATAATTGCAAAGTTGATTTTAAAATTAATTTATTACCTGACGTAGATGTCCTTGAGAAATATGATGCTAAAAAACATTTCAAAAAATTATTGGAAATATCAGGTAGTTATGCTGAAGATATAGATACAACCATATATTACAGATTTTTTAATGAACAATTTATGCCTGAAACTGGAAGAAAAGAGCTGTTTGAATGTATAATGAAAATTAATTATACTAATAATTGTAAAAGTTGTACAGGATATCGCATTATAGTAGTAAAAATTGATAATTATTACAACGATATTGCCAAACAAGATGATTTTCATAACTTCAAAGTGGATTCTTTATATTTAGGAATGACAGTTTTTTGTCGTTATAGTGTACAAAACAGATTTCACGAAAGTCGGATAAAAGAAGTAACAAAAAAAAATATACTAGTCAAAAATATATACCAACAAAACGATTCAACAATTTTCAAACTCACCATTCCGGCTAAAGGAAATGCTAAAATTAAAGAACAAAGGAATTATTATATTTTTGAGAACAATAAGTTGAAACGTGTCGAATTATTCTCTGAATATGATAAAAATAATTTTAATTTTCTTAATATAATATCTGAAAATACAAACATGTATTATTTATTAGATGAATATGGATTTAACAAACAAATATTTTATAAAAAGTCTTTTAAAAAATCAGAAATTTATCTTCCCAAATATAAACAAAAAGTTATTCGTAAATCTTATATTGAAAACATAGCTAATCCTAATTTGGAATTTGAACTTAATGAAATTGTGTCAAATCGTCTAAAATATGCAATGAATAGTCTTAAGAAAAAATATCCCGATTTAATAATTCCCAGTTCGCCCGAAGCTTTTTATAAGTTTGATTTTTAACAAAGTTCTAAAATATGAAAAAAAACATTAGCATTATTTTTGCCTTGATATTCTGTTTTCCAATATTTTCACAGAACACTAAAATAATAACGTTTTTAGACAATAATAATAATCCTATTAGTAATATCATTGTTTTTGAGAATAATATATTGATTTCCATTTCAGATTCACTTGGACGGTGTAAAATTTCAAATAATATTAATGAAATTAACTGCAAGTATTTTGGATATCAAGATACTATAATAAATGTTTCAGATTGTAGTAATTGTATAATTAAAAGAAAAACAGATTATACGTTATTATCAGAAATTACAATAGAAGAAAAAATAAATCCTATAGATTTGTACAATAATTTAATTGATTTTTCCAGAAAACAAAATAAAAAATTTAAAACAGATACTACAATATTTTATAAAATAAATTATTGTAACGAAATTATTGAGACAGGAGAAAAAGAAATATTTTCAGGAATTATTAAAATACAAGAGAAAGGGAAAAATATTAATAATTCTTTTTTGAATTATTTTATTTGTAGTGTTGATAACTATTATTATAATTATCGCACCAATGATTCTATTTATAACAATTTTTCAAAACAAAGAGGGATAAGTGGGGTATTTCTAAATAATTCATTAAATGATAATTGGTACAAGAAATTTAAAGGTAATTGCCAGTATATATCAAATACTCCGGATAGCATAATAGCTTTTAAAATTGGTTCAAATTTAGATAGTACAAAATCGTTCAATGTGTATAATTATAGAGTTTTTTATAACAAAAAATTGAAAATTGAAGAAGTTATATATTTTTATGAAATTCCCTATCCTATGAAATATAATTTTGCAAGAAAAAAATATCATGTAAAACATATTTATTCTTCAGGTCCTCTTATAATAACAGATTTTACAAGAGAAACTTCAGAAATGCAAATATATAACTATACTTTTAAACTAAGTATTGAAATAGAAAAATGTTTGCCTGAAATAGAAAATAATTTTTATAACATATTAGGATTGGAAAATATGCGAATAAATATAGAGCGTATAAAAAGACAATATCCGGATTTAATAATTCCCAGCTCGCCCGAAGCTTTTCCTGACTTCGCCACTGGGACACCCTAAACGGATTTCCAAAAAAAATCGTCAAATAGTATAGCAATAGATTTATGTTTTTTAGTAATCAACATCGTTTTTGTCATCGTATCATTGCT
>JAITXI010000088.1 GCA_031284905.1 Bacteroidales bacterium | reverse complement strand
GAACGCAAGATAGACGATGATTATTCTGTTGAAACGATTGAAAATATTTTTAAAGATATGGGTATAAATACCGATATTTTGTATTTTGATTCTCAAAAACCGTTAGACGAGCAGCCAATGTATAAACTTTATCATTTGCTTTATTCTTTTGAGGACGACAAGTCAAAAACAGGCGATGAAAACCTAATAAATAAACTCAAAGAACTTTACGGATTTGATAAAAAATATGCACAAATTTTGGCAGAAGTAGACTTTCAAAAAGATTACGGAAACTTGAGTGCCAAAGCAATTGGGAAAATTTTACCATTAATGAAAATGGGACAAGATTACTCAACCGCTTGTGCCAATATTTATGAAAGACATTCAGAATCGTCTTTAACCAAAGAAGAAATTGAAAATAAAGTTTTGAAAGACAAATTGGATATTTTGCCAAAAAATTCTTTGAGAAATCCTGTTGTGGAAAAGATTTTAAATCAAATGGTTAATGTAATCAATACGATTATTGATACTTATGGAAAACCTGACGAAATTCGTATTGAGTTAGCGCGTGATTTAAAAAAAAGTGCTGACGAACGATTCTTACAAACCGAAAATAATAATACAAGTAAAGGCGAAAAAGACAAGATAAATGAAATTTTGCAATCCGAGTTTGGAATAAAAAATCCAAGTGAAAATGATAAAATTAGGTACAAGTTATGGAAAGAACTTGCGCCAAACGCCTATAAACCCTTATATGGCTGTAAAGAAAATTTACAAAAAGAGATTTCACCAGCCATATTGTTTAGTAAAGAAATAGAAATAGAACATATTATTCCCAAAGCACGATTGTTTGACGATTCTTTTTCCAATAAAACTTTAGCGTTTTCTTCTGATAATAAAAATAAATCAGATATGACAGCGTATGATTATGTTGGTCAAGTTGAAGGCGAGTTTGTAGATTATATAAATAGAATCATACGTGTTTGTGGCACAAAAACTATAAAAAAGGTTATTACAAACAAAACAACTAAAAAGAAAAGTATTATAACAGAAACAAAAACCTTTGATTCTCTATACAAAGAATATGAGAAAGGACTAAAAAAACAGAAGGAAAAATTAGAAAAATGGAATAAAGCAAACGAAACAGAACGAAAAAAACTTGTAAAACCTTGGTGTTTACTGAATGATGTTGAAAAGAAAATAGAAGTTATCAACAAATTTTATTCCGGCAAACTCAAAAAACTTGTGATAGCCGAAAGCGAACTTCCCGAAGGTTTTATCAATCGTGATTTGGCTAATACGCAATATATTACCAAAGAAGCAAAAAAGATGCTTGGCAATTTGGTTAAATTTGTTGTAAGCACAACAGGTTCTATTACAGATCGTTTGCGTGATGACTGGCAGTTGGTTGATGTAATGAAAGAACTAAATTTTCCAAAATACGAACAACTTGGCTTGGTTGAAAATACTGAACACATTGATTATGAAACAGGTGAAGTGCGTTATGTAAAAAAGATAAAAGATTGGACGAAGCGCAATGACCACCGCCACCACGCAATGGACGCTTTGACGGTCGCTTTCACAAAACGGCAATTTATTCAATATCTCAACAATCTTAATGCACGTAGAACAGAAGAAAATACTACTATTTCCAATACCGAAAAAGAAGAGCATGACAATTTTGCGATAACAACGGAAAATGTTGTTTTGAATACAAGAGATGTGTTGGGCATAGAGCAAAAGGAATTGTACAAAGATAAACGGAATAAATTGCGTTTTAACCCACCGATGCCATTAAATGAATTTAGAGCCGAAGCCAAAAAACATTTGGAAAGCACGCTAATTTCTATTAAAGCGAAAAACAAGGTGGTTACGAAAAATATTAATACAACCAAGAAAAATGGCGGAACGAATAAAAAATTGCAATCTACTCCACGCGGACAATTACATAAAGAAAATATTTATGGAAGCCATAAACAGTATGTGGTCAAAGAGGAAAAAATCAATAGTTCTTTTGACGAAGCCAAAATAGCAACAGTATGCAAACCAGCATATCGTGAAGCATTATTAAAACGTTTACAAGAAAATGATAACGATCCTGCAAAAGCATTCACAGGGAACAATTCGTTATCAAAAAAAACAATTTTTTATATTGATAATGCTGGTAAAGAACAAAATTTACCCGAAAAAATAAAAACTGCAACATTAGAAATCATTTATACAATTCGTAAGCCAATTGATAAAGATTTGAGTGTTGATAAAGTCGTTGATATAGGCATTCGCAAAATTTTGGAAAATCGTTTGAAAGAATATGAAAATGATGTAAAAAAAGCATTTTCAAATCTCGATGAAAACCCAATTTGGCTCAATAAAGAAAAAGGAATTTCCATAAAACGAGTAAGCATTTCTGGTATAAACAACGCAGAGTCGTTGCACGCAAAGAAAGACAAAGACGGGAACTTGATTTTAGACAGCGAAGGCAAGAAAATTCCGGTTGATTTTGTAAATACAGGCAATAATCACCACGTAACCGTTTATCGCAAACCGGTTTTAGACAAACAAGGACAAATTGTGCGGACAGAAAACGGCGACATTAAATATGAATTGGAAGAAAATGTTGTATCATTTTATGATGCAGTAAAACTTAAAAAATGGGAATTGCCCGTTATTATAAAAGATACAAAAGATATTTGGGACAAGGTGATTTCAAAGGGAATTGATGACCAAGCACTATTACAAAAACTACCAAAAGAAGGTTACGAATTTCTTTTCAGCATGAAACAAAATGAGTATTTTGTTTTTCCAAAAACAGAAAAGCGAGAAACAATAAACGAAGAAACCGGCGAAATTATAACAGAAGAAGTTGTAACTTTCAACCCAAAAGAAATTGACTTGCTAAATCCTGAAAATTATGCGTTGATTAGTCCGAATTTGTTTAGGGTACAGAAAATAGCAACAAAAGATTATTTTTTTAGACACCACTTAGAAACAAATGTAGAAAACAATAATGCTCTAAAAGATATTACATGGAAAAGATGTGGGTTGCTTGGAATTAGCAGTATTGTAAAAGTCCGAGTA
Source organism: Bacteroidales bacterium (assembly GCA_031284905.1). GTDB lineage: Bacteria > Bacteroidota > Bacteroidia > Bacteroidales > ML635J-15 > Bact-19. The sequence continues at coordinate 10,213 of JAITXI010000088.1, read as the reverse complement.
AATCATATTGGACAAATTGTTTCAGTTGGAGAATACTAAAAGCAAAGTTTAAAAACAATTACAATTATGTCAAAACCAACATTAAAAAAAGGACTTCAAGAACAGACTAAAGAGCAGTTTATTGAGCAAGTGCTTGATTTATATGATAATAATAAAGTCGTAAAGGAGTTTTATGAATTGTATCTTAACTCTCTGAATGAAAAAGAGTTGTTTGAGAAATACAAGGTTAGTGTTGCAAATAATTACGAGGCTATATTAAAAATTCTAAAGAAAAACAATAAGTTGAAAATTTTCCAACTTAGCGAATAACAATGCTTAAAATTGGCAAATGAGTGTGGTTTGGTTTTTGGCGATGATATAGATAAAATTTTAAGAGATATTTGGCTTGAATGTTGTGGATATTTAATAGCTTTTAGCTACAAAAAAATATCGTAATTGAATATGATAAAACGTACTCTATATTTTGAAAATCCTGCTTATCTCAGTATGAAAGATAAACAGTTGGTTATCAGTCTTCCTGAACTTAAAAAAAATAATTCTATCCAAGAACCTATAATAGAAAATAATAAAAAAACTATTCCAATAGAAGATATTGGCGTTGTAATTTTAGATAATAAACAAATAACCATTACACACGGATTAATTGAAGCTTTCTTGAAAAATAATACGGCTTTAATAACTTGCGACAGCAAACATTTACCTTTGGGCTTATTATTACCATTAGAATGGAATACTGTACAAAGTGAACGTTTTAAAAATCAAATTAAAGTTTCTGCCCCACTTAAAAAGCAGTTATGGCAGCAAACTATTCAAGCAAAAATAACAAATCAAGCTTATGTTTTAGATTTTTTCAAAAGAGCAACTATTATTAATATGAATAAATGGGCAAATGAAGTGAAAAGTGGAGACCCTAATAATTTGGAAGGTCGTGCAGCTGCTTATTATTGGAAAAATCTTTTCCCTGAAATTACTGATTTTACTCGAGGACGAGAAGAAGATATGCCAAATAATTTATTGAATTATGCTTATGCAATTTTACGAGCAATAATAGCAAGAGCTTTAGTAGGAAGTGGTTTGTTAACAACTCTCGGAATACATCATAAAAATAGATACAATGCTTATTGTCTCGCCGATGATATTATGGAACCATATCGTCCATTTGTTGACAAATTAATCGTAGAAATTGTTGATAGCGGAATTAATTGTGAAGAATTAACAAAAGAAATAAAAATGAAATTATTACAGATTCCTGTTTTAGATGTGAATATTGATGGTAAAAAACGCCCGTTAATGATAGCAGCTTCTTATACTACCTCTTCATTATCAAAATGTTATGATGGAGAAAGTCGAAAAATCCTTTATCCTGAATTTTGATTTATGAATTGAGAGAGTAAATTCTTTATTTCGTAATTATTTTTATAGCTTTAGTTTATATTGAAATTTATATTTTGAGTGCTCACTATATTAAATTAACATTTTATACTAATCGTTTTTTAAAAATCAAAATTCAGGATAAATTGCTATCATAGTGTAGGTAAGGTTAAATAATATTTTTGTTTAGTCCACATAAAATACGTCTGTCCCTGAAAAGTCTAAAATTGTAAATCATTTTATTTCTTTCCAAATAAAAATATCTTCCTTTGTTTTTGGGCGATATTCATCTAACCAAATAAATTTTTCAAGTTTGTATTTGTTGCTTGGAATTTGGTCGATAGGATTAATAAAGGCGTCTGTTTTTCCATAAATCCATAGATTGTCCAATGCTTTATCAACAATAAAAACTGTCATATTATCTGTTTCCATCCAATTTTGCTGGAGAATTTCGTTTGTTTCATCGTCCGGTATAAAATAAATTGTTTTTACATCTGTGAAAAAATTTACACTATCAATCTGCCGGTCAGTTAATATCGCTTTAATATTTTTACAAGAAACTTGATTATACAGTACAGAATCAATATTTTCTATAACAATTGCATTATCTTCTAAATAAAAGAATTTTGGGTTTTTATTCTCCAAATATCCGTAAATATGGTCAGCAAGAGCTTGTTTGTTGTTTTCTGCCCAAATTATTGGGTTGTGGTAGAAATGGACAATTGAATCTAAGAAATAAAATGTTAAGGAGTCGCAACGGGCTTGTAGGCTATCTTTAAAAATTTGTACTTTATAAAAAGCACGAATTAATTTATTATTTAACGTATCTACTGTAATTCGGATTGTATCGGAATGTAGAAAAACGGTATCATTTTCATTTGTAATATATAGCAAAAGTATATTTTCGGTGAGAAGAGCATTTTCCGGATTTTCATAATAATACCCGTAATCGCTTTTTGCAATAATATTTTCAACTGTATCTGTAATTGAAACATTTTTAAAAGCCTCTCCAAAGTGAATATTTCTATCATAAAATAAACTGTCGCCTCTCAAATAATTAGAACCGGAGCGTAACCATGAATTTTTAGAAAAACAAGCAATATTATTTTGAGTGTCATAATAGCCTTTTTCGCTATACATATAGTTTGAATCGGAAATAATATCGGTTTTGCCAAAAAAATATGCTATTCCACTATTTGTATTATATTTTAATGTGTCGGAATAAATGGTATAATCCGAATTTATAAGTATCACCGAATCAACGGCATAATAATCTTTATCTTGAATATAATAATATCCTCTTATGCTTGTCAATTGATTTAAAGAATCAATAATTTTTCCGCCATCATAATAAGTTGCAATATCGGTATTTCTGTCGTAATCTAATTTGTTTGTAAGTAAATACGAATGATGATGTTTCAAAATAACGGAATCTTTCATTTTCGCAATTTTATCATCTCCATTATATTCTAATTCATTACATAAAAATAAAAGGCTATCTCCCCTTACAATTTTAACGTTATTGTAAGCAATCATTAGATTTTCATCTTTATAAAAATGTGCTGAATCGCAAAACATAAAAGCTCCTTCGTGAGTAAAAATCACATCTCCAATAAGACGATTTGCTCCAATTAATATTTTTTCATCATATTCCATAGTAGTAGATTGAATAATCTCTATTTGTTTTTTTTCACCCTCATCTTCTTCTTGTGAAAAAACAGGATTATTACAAAAAATAATAATTAAAAGTAATATGCTATGAATCAGTCTTTTAGTCATTCATTAATTGGTCAATAATATTTTCTATATTAATATTATCGGCTTCGGCTTTATAATTTTTCACAATTCTATGGCGGAGAATTATTTTAGCTACAGCTTTTACATCTTCAATATCAGGAGAATATTTGCCGCTTAGCACCGCATGAGTTTTGGCTCCGATAACTAAATACTGAGAAGCTCTAGGGCCTGCACCCCAATGAATGTATTTTTTGGAAATTTCAGGTGCATATTCAGAACCCGGACGAGTTTTATTTGCTAATTTCACTGCATATTCCAATACATTATTATTAATTGGAATTTTGCGAATTAAAGATTGAAAATAAATAATTTCTTCGGCTGAGATTATTTGTTTTAATGTTTCGATATTATCAATTGTAGTATTTCTTACGATAGTAATTTCGTCTTCATAACTTGGATAATCAACAAGAATAAAAAACATAAATCTGTCTAATTGAGCTTCCGGCAACGGGTAAGTTCCTTCTTGTTCGATAGGATTTTGAGTTGCCATTACGAAAAACGGTTTTTCCAACTTAAACTCTTTTCCTGCGGCTGTAACGGCATATTCTTGCATAGCTTCCAACAACGCTGCCTGAGTTTTTGGTGGAGTACGATTTATTTCATCAGCTAAAATAAAATTTGCAAAAATTGGTCCTTTTACGAACTTGAATTGACGGTCTTCTCCTAAAATTTCTGTTCCTATAATATCTGAAGGCATTAAATCGGGTGTAAATTGTATTCTTTTGTTTTTCAAACCCAAAACTTCAGCAATTGTATTTACTAAAAGCGTTTTTGCCAAGCCCGGAACGCCAACAAGCAGACAATGACCACGACTGAAAATTGAAATTAAAACTTCTTTAATAACTTTGTCCTGACCATAAATTTTTTTATTTATCTCTAATAATAGTTCTTCGTATTTTTGTCGTAAAGCATCAATAGCTTCAACATCATTTTTGTAATCTTGCATATTTTTTTTATAATTATGCAAATTTAATATTTTTTGTATGATTTTTTATGGTTTTTGTGAAAATTTAGATAAAATATTTTGATTTATTCTCAAATAGTACTTAATTTGTAAAAAATTATGACTAATATTTTAAATGAAAAAGAAATATAAATGGTTTTGACTTGACATAATTCTCCCATGTACAAAAAAATTAAATAATAAAGATTCTATTAAATTTTTCTGTTAATCCGTTCTCCAGTCTTAATTCTATTCTCATCTCACTATCTCAAACACAAATTTCTCAGATTTTGAATTTCTAATTATTTGTAAATAATAAAAACCATTTAGAAAATTTATCGTATTTATTGTGTAAATATTGATTCCTTGTGAGAAATTTTCTTTTTTTGAATATATAGTTTTCCCTTGTGCATCGAAAATATTAACCTGAAAATTATCGGAAGTTGAAGAAACAATTTTAAAATTCAATTCATTTTTTGCAGGATTCGGAAAAGGAGACGTTATAACAAAATCTTCATTATTATACAAACAAATTGAATTATTATCCAAATTTTTTTCTCCATAAATTTTAGACAGATTGCAAAAAGCATCCACACAAATATATTTAGGCAAATTAGATTCGGAAATCATCATTTTCGTTTTTAAAGTATATGGTAAAATTTCGTCAACTGATAATTTATTGATTTTTTCATTAAAAATTCCCACATTTTCTACATTAACTATTACATCAATATTATTAAGTTCAACATTAGAATTATTAATAAAAAATAATGTAATTTCAAGAAAACTATTTTCTATATTATTTTTCAAATCATAAAGTAACAAATCAATATTTGGCTTAACAATTGTAATAATTTTATTGGTAGAATTTTCGCAAGTATTTTCAGAAATTACTGTTAATTGTACATTTTTGTTTCCTTCATCAGAATAAGTATGAATAGGATTTTTAGATGTACTTGTTTGATTATCACCAAAATTCCATAAAAAAGATTCTACATTTTCAGAATTATTGAGAAAATGAGCGGTATAAAAAGATTCTTCAGGAAAAATATCAAAATCGAAATTTGCTGTCGGATTTTCGAGAACGAAAAGAGTATCAGAAATAATATTCCAACAATTTTTATCCGAAATAATTTCAAGAGTATAATAATAGTCTGTTAATTTATCTGCGAGGAAATTCGGATTTTTTTCATGAATTTCATAAATCAAAGTATCGTCATAAAAATTCCAATTATAAGAAATAATTTCACCGTTATTGGGATTATCTAAAATTTCAGGAGAAAAAATTGTCCCCAAACAAATAGCAGAATCAAGAACTTCTACCGTTGGTCTATCAAAAATTTCTATGCTTTTTGTGAAAGCGACTTCACAACCATTAAAATATCTGATAAAAAGATTTATAAAATTTTCTCCAACAGAATCAAAAATATATGATGTATTAAAATAATATGATGTATCTGAATTATTGATTGTCCATTTACAAAATTCTATCGGATTGATTAAATTTGTGTTCGTTCGATTAACAAAAAAAGTAGGTTCATCTATGCAAAAATAATAAATATCAAATTCTGGTTTTGAAGCATTTTTTATTATTATATTTTTAGTTGAAGAACGAATACAGCCAAAATCGGAAATAGAAGTAAGTTGTATCGGATAAACTCCGTCATTTTCAAAAAAATATTCAACCGTATCGCCTAGTAAAACATTGTCATTAATATTCCAAACATTAGTTGTAATTGAAGAATTTTGCACATTAGACAAAGAAGAAAATCCAATATTTACGTTTTGACAATAATTATTTTGTGAAAAATTTATTTCAGGAATATATCGAACAGGAATATTTTTTTGAATAAAATTAGAACAACCGATACTTGTAACACTTAATTCGACATTAAAAATTCCTGCCGAATTAAAAATAATATCGAAATTTTGTTGGTCGGAAACGACACTGTCATTTATTTTCCATTGCCATGATAATATTGGAGAATCGCCGGTTGATACATCTGTAAAAGTAAAATTTTCGCCATCACAAACACCCGTAAAATCAAAATCTGGAATTGGAGCTTCTCCTACAATATTTACAGAAATTGTGTCTATAGCTACACATCCTCTTGAATTTGTTACAGTTACAAAATAATCACCACTTGTAAAAATTGAAATTTCAGGAGTAGTTTCACCTGTACTCCACAAATACGAAGCGGTTTCTTCAATATTAGAAAGTAACATCAAGCGATTGTTAATGCACATTGCAGTATCTTCACCTCCAATACTTGTATTAAATTCATAATTATCTACATGGAAGTCAATTGTATCACTATAATATTTACAATTATTTATATCTGTAATGATAACCGCATATTGATTTTCTTCAGAAATAGTAATTGCAGGAAACGTTTCATTGCTTCCAATCCATTGAAAAGAATAATCAGAATTGTTTAATTCCGTATCCCAAACGATAGAATTTCCGGCACAAACAACAGTGTCTGAAAGAATATTAACTTTTTTAAAACTAACATAAACTGTATCTGTAGAAATTCTATCAAAAATATCGGTAACAGTTACAGAATAATTTCCTTCACGATTGATAATTAATGAGTTATCAAAAGAATCATCACTCCAAACATAACTTTTATAATACGATTTATCAGCAGAAGTAATGGTATAATCGCAAAAATTATCAACAAAAATACTATCACCTAATTCTACCGGCGGAGCATATTTATCCATTAAATAGTTTTCGATTTGCTGACGAGTTGAGTCCGGGAAAACGGTGTTGTAAATTAGGAGCTCGGCGAAGTCACCGTTGAACCAACGACCAGAATTAGGTAACCATTTTCCTATACTAAAAGTTGAAATATTAACTTCGCCAAGACTCCCACTTACTTTTAGAACTCCATTTTCAAACACTTTGGAATTTGAAGTATTGAAAACACATGAAGACTGAATTGGAAATGGAAAAGGAGAGTTTTTGGTATATTGAATATTCGATGGAGTCATTGACACTCTCACATTACCACCACTATTTTGGTCAATCATTCCTACGTCTTGACTACTAATAAAAATATGCTGTCCTGTTTGATTCGTTTTCCAAATTGTAAAAATTGTTGTTGCCCCAATAATAGGATATTGAAAAGTATATTGAAAAAAATCATTGCTTCCGTCAAATCTCAAAAATGGTTTTTCTATAGTTTCAGAAATAATTATTAACGGTTGAGAATTTACAGTATTTTGTTCAAAATTGTAGTGATTAGGTCCTATATCAAACAATTTTGACACAGAACTTCCATTTAATTCTATACTATCCGCTAAAAGCCATAAAATAAGATTTTCTTGTGGAATTTGAGAAAAACCGATAATTCCAATTCTAATAATAAATATTGTAAGAATAATTTTTTTCATAATGAAAAAGTCAAACTAATTCTATTAATATAAAATGTTAATTACAAATTTAATTCTTTTTATTACATTTTACAATAGAATAAAAAAGTTAATTATTTTTTTTTAAACTTTCTTTTTTTTGAAAAAAATAAAAATCTGAAAAAGAAGTGTTGTTGGGATTATTGCATTCAAATGGATATTTATTTTTCACCACTTTAATTAATTTAAATTTCGGAAACTTATCAAAAACGTAATCGGTAAAACATCTATGTTTTACGTGAAGAGCCAGTGTTTTAGCTTCATAATTACTTGCATAAATAATAACATATTTTGAAGAAGCATTAAACAAATTGTTCATATATACATAATAAACATCATCTTCTATTAAATGAAAAATTACATCTAGTGAAATAGCTAAACTAGAGTGAAATTTATTATTACTTAGGTTAACCTTATTTAACTCATAAAATTGCTTTGTTGCATCATTAGCAAACATATTGTTACATAATTCTATACTTTTTTTTGATACATCTAAACCAATATATTGTTGATATTTAGCCAAAGTTAATTGATTTCCATCACCACAACCAAATTCTATTACTTTCTCAATATTATTTTTAACACAAAAATCATTAATAATATTGGCTTTAAATTCTGCTAATCTATTATAAGAGCCTGCACCAGAATTTCCACCTTGCTTATAACGATTTTCCCAATACGTTGCAGAACCATGAAATTCATTTTTTCTGATTTTTTTTCTTAATTTTTCAATATTTCTTTTAAGGTATTTTATCATATTTTTTATTTAATAAGAACATCTTTAAGCAACTCATAAATATTATAACGATCAAACACTGCTTTTATTTGTTCGTCATTTTTTGTGCAATTTATGTTAAATAATGCAGTAGAACATTGTGCTTCATTGTCTATATCTATATAATCTTGTTCATGTCCATAATAATTATGTGTATAAACTTTTTGGCTTATTGTTCCTTGTTTTATTGCCATAGCATTAAACCAAACATCATCAGCATTTGGGGCTAATTGCATAAAAAAGTCTTCATTGACAACATCCTTATAAAGAGAATTTGGTGGATATAAAACTCCTCCTACTCCTGTAAAAAAATTTAATCTATCTGGAATTAAATTTTTTATACAAAAATTCCAATTCATATAGTTATCTAATTCTCTATTTTCTTTAAATTTCATCTTGTGTCCGCGGCAAAAATGAATATTTTTCGATTTTTTTTTATACGAATTCATTAAATTTTCAAGAAAATCATTAGATTGCAAAATATCATCATCTGTAGTAATTATTATATCATTTGGGTATTTTATCAATGATGGAATTAGTTTTTTGTATTGTTTTATATCTTTACAAAAATCTATAGTAAGACCTCTTTTAAGTAAGTTTTTAAGAGTTTGTGGAATTGTATCTAAAGAAAATTCATCTTCTGCTAACCAAAGAATTATTTTATTTGGCTTAATAGTTTGTTCCAAAAGACTTTCTATTGCCATATAAACATCGTAGCATCTTATGCCATAAGAAGTTAAAGATATAATAACTTCTTTATCTTTAAAATATTTTTGATATGTAATTCCAATATCTGAAGAATATAACGCATTATATTTTATTTGATTTTTTATCAATTGTTTTTCAAATTCAACTTTAAGTATTTTATTATTTGCATTAATTGTCTGATTAATATTAATACTATTAACAATTGCTTTTTTTAATAATTTTAATTTATTAATTAATTTCATAAATTTTAAGATAAAAAATATCCTTTATTTACAGCATAATTAGTACTTCTAATTATTTTCCCTGAATTCCAAAGATCTGAAGAAATTACTATTAAAGTTGCTGCGTTTTCTATATTATCACAGTTATTAAATTTTTCTGTATTCTTATAAGTAGCAAACAATCTTATATAATAATTACCTCCTCTTAATAAAAGTTCTGGAATTACTAATGTGATTGAATTTTCTGCATTTTCTTTAAATACGTAACCTATTTCATCAGAAATAAATTGAAATATAAAATCATTATAAGAATTTTTTACCGATATATCAAAAATCATCTTATTAATTTCAATTTCTTTTTCATTTTTATAAAATAGTTTTATTTTTAAAGTTTCTCCGGTAAGAATTTCTGAAATTTCATTATTATTTTTATCCAATAATTTAATATCTGTAAATCTAAATTTACCATTACCTTCTCGGTCTGTTCTATTCTCAATTTTTGTAATATTTGTAATATTTGTAGAATTTTTCACTAAATAATTAGAAATTGCATTTTCAACATTTCCAATATAAGAAATTCCCCCGTTTTCAAGTAAAACACAATTTTTACACAACGACTTTATCGCTCCCATATTATGACTAACAAAAAGCACTGTTCGACCTTCGCCTTTGCTAACATCTTGCATTTTGCCGATAGCTTTTTTCTGAAATTCGGCATCGCCAACAGCTAAGACTTCATCTACAACTAAAATATCAGGTTCTAAATGTGCCGCAATTGAAAATCCCAAACGAACTGTCATGCCGCTACTGTAGCGTTTTACAGGGCTGTCTAAATAGCGTTCTATACCTGCAAAATCAACTATTTCGTCAAATTTACGCTTTATTTCACTTTTTGTCATTCCCATAATTGAACCGTTCATAAAAATATTTTCTTTTCCGGTCATTTCCGGGTGAAAACCGGTACCAACTTCAAGGAGGCTG
>JAITXI010000032.1 GCA_031284905.1 Bacteroidales bacterium | reverse complement strand
CCTAAAAATCCTGTATAAATAGAATCGAAGTTAATATTTAAAGATTTCCAATGGTTAGCTACAGGCATCATATCTTCAGTTAAATCGCGATAAGTGAAATCGGTAAAACCACCTGTATGAGTTGATAAAACAGCAGTAGGCATAACAGTAGTTTCAACTCCGGCAGCAGAAATAATTGGTAAAGCCACAGTTAGGGAACATTTTCCAAAACCGGAAATATCATGAATTGCTAATAAACGTTTTTGAGTATTCATATTATTTATTTTTTTGCAAAAATACAAAAAATATTACAGCTAAAAAAACGAAATTTACTAAATGGCGTATTTCAAAATTGTGAAAAAGCTGTTTGACGTAGCGGAGGAGTTTAATTCACGTTAGCAGGCATGTATCGCTCGGTAAAAAAAGAGCTTTTTGTTTCTCTGGCATACCGCAGGTATGCAATTTAGCCCTCGTGGAGCGAAGCGTAACAATCGTAAATCAAAAATCAAAAATTAATATTACCTTTGTATAAAATAATTTTCGTGGATTTTATTAAAGATTTGAATATTTCGCAACAAGAAGCTGTAGAATATTGCGACGGACCAAGTTTGGTGATTGCCGGTGCCGGTTCCGGAAAGACCAGGGTTTTAACTTATAAAATTGCTTATTTATTAGAAATGGGTGTAAAACCTTACCGAATTTTAGCTCTTACTTTTACCAATAAAGCTGCCCTAGAGATGAGAAATCGGATTGATTTATTGCTCGGAAACTCCATTTCGAGATATATTTGGATGAATACTTTTCATTCTATTTTTAGTCGTTTTTTAAGAACAGAAGCCGAAACGCTGGGTTTTACTTCTAATTTCACTATTTATGACGCTGACGATTCTAAAAATCTTGTTAAAAATTTAATTAAAGAAATGGCTTTATCAAAAGATTATTATAATGAAAAAATAATAGCACATAGAATTTCAACTTGTAAGAACAATCTTGTCATTCCGGAAATTTATCATAATAATAAAGAATTTTTTGAATCTGATAAACTATCAAATACTCCTGAATTTTATAATCTTTACAGACTTTATGTCGAAAGATGCAAAAAATCAAATGCTATGGATTTTGATGATTTGTTATTATATATAAATATCATGTTTAAAGATTTCCCGCATTTATTGGAAAAATACCAAAATATGTTTGATTATATTTTAGTAGATGAATTCCAAGACACAAACATCTCTCAATATCTGATTATTAAGAAATTAACAGAAAAAAACAAACGATTATGTGTTGTTGGTGATGATGCTCAAAGCATTTATTCTTTCCGTGGAGCAAAAATTGAAAATATTTTAAAATTTCAAAAAGATTATCAAGATTGTAAATTATTCAAATTAGAACAAAATTACAGAAGTACAAAAAATATTGTAAATCTTGCTAATTCCTTGATTGAAAAAAATAAACAAAAAATTCACAAGCTTATTTTTTCAGAAAATGAAGAAGGGGCTAAAATTCAGATACATACTAGTCAAACTGATAGACTTGAAGGTGTTTATGTAACCGAAAAAATACAAAATATGAAATTAAAATACAAATTTAATAATTCAGATTTTGTAATTCTCTATCGTGCTAATTATCAATCGCGTATTTTCGAAGAAGCCTTGCTAAAAGCAAATATTCCTTATCAAATTTATGGCGGACTTTCATTTTATAAAAGGAAAGAAATAAAGGATATTTTAGGATATTTTCGATTAATAATTAATCAAAATGATGAAGAAGCGTTTAAACGAGTTGTAAATTATCCTTCTCGGAAAATTGGAACTACAACTATTGATAAAATTTTTCAGTATTCTACAGAAAATCAAATTTCTTATTGGGATTTAATTTGCAACATTTTTCAACATAATATTGAAATTAATTCGGGAACTAAAAAAAAATTATTTGATTTTGCAGTTTTTATTCTCCTTTTGAGAAATAAAGCTCAAATTGCAAATGTTTATGAAATTTTTACGGAATTAATGGAACTTTCCGGAATTCAGAATGAATTAACATCTGACAAAACTTTGGAAGGCGTAAGTAGATTAGAAAATGCAATTGAATTACAAAATAGTATAAAAGATTTTTGTTCCCAAATTGAAAAAAGCGAAAATCCATCAGAAAACAAACTTGCAAATTATTTAGCGACCGTTTCGTTACTCACAAATAATGATAACGAAGAAGAAATAAATACTGATAAAATTGCTTTAATGACAATTCATTCGGCAAAAGGTTTGGAATTTACAAATGTATTTATAATTGGAATGGAAGATGGCGTTTTTCCAAATAGTAAAACTGTAGAATCTGAAAGAGAAATTGAAGAAGAAAGACGACTTTTATATGTTGCAATTACTCGTGCAAGAAAAAATTTAATGATTTCATATTCGGAAATAAAATTTATTCATGGAAATATGACAACTATGTTACCAAGCCGTTTTTTAAAAGAACTAGATACTAATTTTTTAAGCGGAATGTTACTAGAGAAAAAACAATCTTTTTGGGGCTCTAACTATGGATTTGAAAATAATTATAAAAGTACTGATTTTGGTAAAATTAATTTTTTTGAAAAGAAAATAGGAAAAAACGAATTTTCTCAAAAACATTCCTCTGAAAATGAAAATTATATTTCGGCAGCAAAAAAACTTACTTCAATTTCAAAAATACAGTTTAATAAAGATGGTATGAAAAATTCTAATATTTCCGTTGGAAATACTATTAAACATAATATTTTTGGAATAGGAACGGTTATTGAATTGATTGAAGAAGAAAATAAAAAAGTAATAATTGATTTTAATGGCGAGATAAAAACCTTACTTTTAGCATTTGCTAAATTAGAGATTATTGACTGATTTTATATAATGGTACGGCATAAATTATGCATAACTACCATCAAATCGACTAATAATACTAGCCTGAAAAATCGCTAATTATATTAATAGCTATCAAAATATAAAAACTTACCTAGTTTTTTTTATCAAGTTCATTTTTTATGCAAATAGTGTTTCTCCTATATTTTTGGTTTTCACTCATATAGTTACTTTATTTTTACGCTTCCGTGGTTTTTCGGACAAGTATTATTCTTAAAAACTACTGTATTATTGCGTTCGGTTTGTCTTTTGTTTTTTTAATCGGTAACTAAATTATCGGTACGTTCTTTGTGCCACCAAACTTTCACTTTCCAATCATCGCTGTTTTTTGTAACTTTTTGTTTCTATGAGAATATTCTGTTGTTTTTTGCTTCCAATCTGTTGTTTGTATGGTTAAAATATTTTCTGAAAAGACACATAATTAGAACGAATATTTTAATATTTTTACCCCCCATTATCTATAACAAGGAGCATATTATTTGTAAAAATTTCAAATTATTTTTTTAATTTTTCGATAATTTTATTTTCAATTTCTTCGCTCAAATCAGGATTTTCGTTAAGAAGATTTTTAACGGTATCTCTGCCTTGACCAAGTTTTGTATCACCATAACTGAACCAAGATCCGCTTTTTTTGATAATTTCAAAATCCACTCCTAAATCTACAATTTCTCCTATTTTTGAAATTCCTTCGCCATACATTATGTCAAATTCGGCAACTCTAAACGGTGGAGCAACTTTATTTTTAACAACTTTTACTTTTGTACGGTTTCCACTAGCATCTTCTCCATCTTTAATCTGACCGATTCTTCTAATATCGACACGAACTGAAGCATAATATTTTAGTGCATTTCCACCGGTTGTAGTTTCAGGGTTTCCGAACATTACACCAATTTTTTCACGTAATTGATTGATGAAAATACAGCAGGTTTGAGTTTTGCTAATTGTAGCAGTAAGTTTTCTCATTGCTTGCGACATTAAACGAGCTTGTAAACCCATACGAGAATCTCCCATATCGCCTTCAATTTCTGCTTTTGGCGTAAGAGCAGCAACAGAGTCTATTACAATAATATCAATAGCACCTGAACGAATAAGATTATCGGCTATTTCGAGAGCTTGTTCGCCATTGTCCGGTTGTGAAATTATTAAATGTTCAACATCTACACCTAATTTTTGAGCATAAAAGCGGTCGAAAGCATGTTCTGCGTCAATAATAGCAGCAATTCCGCCTGCTTTTTGTGCTTCTGCAATTGCATGAATAGCCAAAGTTGTTTTCCCTGAAGATTCCGGACCGAAAATTTCAATTACTCTTCCTCGTGGAAATCCGCCAACTCCCAAAGCTGCATCTAATGACAAAGAACCTGTTCTTATTACCGGAATATTTTCAATCGGACTTGAGCCTAACATCATTACCGAACCTTTTCCATAATCTTTTTCTATTTTCCCCATTGCTAATTGCAATGCTTTTAATTTTTCTTGTTTTAAATCGTCTTGTGAATTTTTATCTGCCATTTTATTATTTTTTATATCTTTTTATCTTGAGACGGATAATGTCCATCTTTACATTATTATTTTATTGTTTTTAAAATTTGTTCGCTATGAGCTTTTGTATTTACTTTTTCAATTATTTGTTCAATTATTACATTTTCATTTATTACAAAAGTTTTTCTTAAAACTCCTTCATAAATTTTTCCGTATAATTTTTTTTCACCCCAACTATCATAAAGTTTTAAAATTATTTTTTCAGGGTCGCAAATTATTTCAAACGGAAGGGCGTGTTTTTCTTTAAAATTTTTGTGCGATTTTTCATTATCCGGACTTATTCCCAGAATTTCATATCCTTTTTCCTTCCACATTAAATAATTATCTCGCAAATCGCATGCTTCAGCCGTACAGCCGGGTGTATTATCTTTCGGGTAAAAATATAAAATAAGTTTTTTCCCTTCAAATTGCTTTAAAGAAATTCTTTTCCCTTCGTGATTTTGTCCTTCAAAAAATGGTGCTTTGTCTCCAACTTCTAATTTTGCCATATTAATTTTTTTTACTTAAAACAAAAGGTAATTTTTTTACTATTTTTTTACCATCTGTATTAAACATTTCAACATATAGAATATAAATTCCAATCGGACAAATTTCGTTATTATTATTAAAACCGTCCCAAGTTAAATTTCCTTCTATTCCAAGCATTTGATTGTTAATTATATATTTAATAAATGTTCCATTAGAACTAAAAATTGACATTGTGGCAGTATAACCGGGTTCATCTAATTTGTAAGAAATGTTTAAAATATCGTCATATCCGTCATTATCTGGAGAAAATGCTTCCGGATATATTTCTATTTTTGAATCAATAATTATTTCATCTGAATATTGAGAATTTTTATAACCGGGAGTAGCAAAACCTGCATCTTGAGCTGCTGAATGCCAATTTGTTATGTCGTTTGACGGTCTGTTAAAATTTATTCTTTCCAAAGAAACTCCCCTTTGGTTTGTTATTATTTTTGAATGTTGGCTTTTATTATAATGAACTTCGTCAATAATAAATCCTATTCGATTTGTTAAAATTACATCGCCAACATCGCTCGGCATAGACATCATAGATTTTATTGTGAATAAATTTTCAGGATATTTTATTGTGTAGAAATTACTTAAATTCACTGAATTTGTTGAAAGCAGGCAATATTCTTCAGGCAATAATAATCTGCCGGATGCTGTAATTTCTTTTGGGTCATGTAATTTTCCCAAACTGTCTCTCCTGCAAAGCATCATATTTTTTAAGTCTAATATTTTTTCCGAACGATTATAAATTTCAACAAAATCTTGAGTTCCTGAATATGGATAAAATAAAATTTCATTAATTACAGCATCATTTTTATCGGCAGGAGGAGCAATTGCGAATCGAATTGTAGAATTAATTTCTACCATATTATTGCAACAATCAAGAATGCTATCAAGTATTATCAAATAATATAATTTATTGGTAATCATCGGAATAGAAAATTTTAGTGTTACAGTAGAGAAATCAGGTTCTGCGGCAACTGCTGAAATTGGATTTCCTCCTAATTCACTAACTTTGTAGCGGTTGGGATTATTTGCATAAATTTTTCTCAATGCTTCGCTAAAAGTTACGCGTAAAGTTACAGAATCTATAGGGTCGGCAATAACTGGGTATGGAGAAGAATTGTCGGGATTTACTGCTTTTACGGAATTTTCTTTTCCCGGAGTTCCTCCTTTGGAATTATTGCTGGCAATCCAATTGTCGGTGCCGGAACATGGATTATTTACGTCAATCATTTCTAACGACCAGCCACCTAATTTTTTATATTCGTCTTTATACCAAGAGTCTGAGTAAGAAACTGAATGAATTACATTCCCTAATTCATCTTTTAGAGTTAATGTTCCGCCAGAAGTAGTTAAAGAAGGAAAACTACTAATTCCAATCTTTTGAATATCAGTGAATTCCGAAAACAAATTAATTGAATCTGTTCTACATAATATCGCATAAGATTTTGCAGGGAAAATAACGTCTGTTGTTATTTTTTGTGGATTATTGGTATTTAATCTCAAAGACCAATTTTTTAAGTTAATATTATGAGCGGTTCTATTATAAATTTCCACATATTTACAATTTGGAAGTTGAACAACAGGAGAAGACTTTGCCATAATTTCAGTTATTACAACGCCATAATCATCTGATTGAGACATAGTCAGCGGATATTGTTGAGTTTGTATAATATTTCCGGCTAAATCAGAAATTCCTGAAACTGTAAGTAGATAATCAAGGGATAAATTTAAACTATGGTCGAACATTAAATCGAAAACTGCAGGTGATATTTGAACGATAAAATCTGGATTTTCATAACTATTGTTTAATACATAATTATTGACATTTAGAGCCGTAGTTGCAAGGATTTCTTCCGAAAAAGTTATTCTTAAAGTATTGGTAATTAGCACCGTATCAACAGTAAAATATGGGACAGCAGAAATTATTGATGGCGGGGTAGTATCAAGAATTGATTCACCTGAAATTACAAAATTATCAAAATAAAATGAAGTACTTCTAGTTTTAGAAAACACACATTTTATTCCGAAATAGCTTGAATTTATGAAAGTATTGTCTGTTACCGTTCCTTCAACAAGATAATTATTACCACCTAAAATATCTGATGATAAAGTCCAAAGATTATTTTCGTCCCTGGTAATTTTAATTTTTACATTTACAAGCTCGCTGTCTAATCGACCGGCAATTCCCTGAATTAAAGCTGTAGTATTTCCAACTTTGTATAAACTTATACATTTTCCGGTAGTTCCGGAGCCGTTTCCTCCAATTTTAACATAATATCCACTTGTAACATTCATTAAATCGGAAGTATTCGACATTAAATATACAATACAGTAATTAGAAGTACTTGGATTAAAAGTAAATTTCACATCAAATTCCCATGTGGCATTAAGTCCTATATTAGAAGCTGTGGATAAATATCTTGTTCCGGCTGCACTTGCATTCAAATGTAATTGTCCTGTTGAAATATTAAAAACAGAATCGTCTCCTGCCCAAGCTGGGTTATTTGTGAAATCTCCATCAGAAAAGTCATCACTCCATTGAGCAAATCCTAATAATGGGAAAAATATTATCAATAATAAGATTATTTTTTTCATAATTTTAAAAATAACTATTAGAATACAAAGATATATTTTTTGATTGAATTTTAAAGAAAAAAATATAAATGTTTTCATAAAAAAATTATTTCGGATAAGAACGAGATTTTTTTTGTTATTTTTTTGACAATTTTAACAGATCGCTTTGCGGATAATCATTATTTTGTAATAATATACCTTTTTTACAATAACTCCAAATCTTATCTATTCAACAGCACATCTCCTATCCCAATAATATACCCTGAATGTTTATAAATTATATTATTTTCTGAATCTACCAACATTATTACAGGATAATCAAAGATTTCGCACGAAGACTCTCCACTACCCATATTTTTTTTCAAGAAAATAATATCTTTATCATAAAAATAATTCAAACTACTTGGATATTTATATTTTTCAGGATTAAAATTTGCTTCATTTACTAAAAAATTTACATTAATATTATTTTTTTTCAATTCTTCAATCATTGGAGAAATGTCATTAATAATATGTTTTGAAGGTTCTCCTGCAGGATTTAGCCAGCATAAAGCTGTAAATCCTTTATTATTTTTAAAATTATCAAAACTAATTTTTTCTTTACTATTAATTTTGAAAACAAAAGATGGAATAATTTTTGAACTTATATTTTTCACATCAATCATTTCAGGAAGTGTAACAATAATTAAAGTATCTTGATTCTCAAGCAAATTGAAATATTCTCGTTTAACAATTACATCTCCGTTTTCTTTACGAATTGAGGACAACAGCATATAAGTTCCAACTTGTAAATCTATACCGTTTTCAAATTCACTAATCTGATTTTCCCAACCCAAATCGACAGTTTCAAATTGATTATTTTTTAAATGAGCCAAAGAAAAATTAATTCGATATTTCAATTCTCTATTTTTAATTCCGGATTTTAATTTTAGCGATGTTCGTTTTATTTCCTGTTGATTATTTGGCGTTTCTAAAAATATTTCTTTCCATTTTCCATTTTGATAAAATCTAACAAATCCTGTTGCCGATTCAATTTGAGCCGGAATACCCAGAGTTCTGCAAACCGCAACATAAAATATTTTCAATGAATAATTATCTGCAAGGCGTAATTTACAAACGCCTGCCGGTGAGATTATTACATTAAACGAATTAAAGTCTTTTATTTCAATTGTATCAATTTTTGTTTGGATATTTTTTAAGACAAAATTTGCAATTTCTTGAGGATTATTTTTATAATTATCTAAATTTTCATCTTTAAAAAAATCTGTAATAATTTTTTTTCTATAATTTTTCAAAACTTCAAAAGTAATTCTCGGATTTAAGACATAATCTTGAAAAATATCTTCCGGAAGCTCTGTATTTTTATATTGAAGTGCAAATTCTAAATTTTCAATCAAAATATCTGAATATGTATCGACTAAATCTTTTGTAGAAATTACTTTCAACAATTGTAGCGCTTCTTTTTGTAAATTTTTGTCAGCTGCGTAAATTAAAAATTTTTCAATTTCAGAATAATTTCCTCTGCTATCTATCAAAAAATCAATTGTCTCATCTGAATATTTATAATTATTTCGGAAAATTTCAGCTTTTTCTTTTGAATAAAAAGTCGCAATATAATTTTCTCGTATAGAATCTTCCGTTTCAAGACGTTTGTTGTTTATTTTTTCCAATTCAGGATTTGTAATTTTAGCTTTTCCCACAATTGGAACCTCATAATAAGATATTTCAGCAGGAAGAATATTTTCGTTTGTCAGACTAATTTTTATTAATCCAGCATCTAATTTATTAATAATTTTTGAGACAAAATTAGTTTCATTATTAACAAAAATTTCAAGACTTCCTAAACCTGTTTTAAAAAATGCTTTACCATTTTCA
This sequence comes from Bacteroidales bacterium, assembly GCA_031284905.1. Classification (GTDB taxonomy): domain Bacteria; phylum Bacteroidota; class Bacteroidia; order Bacteroidales; family ML635J-15; genus Bact-19. The sequence goes on along the minus strand of JAITXI010000032.1, from coordinate 16,662 downwards.
TCTGTTTTTGTAGAAAATAATGGGAAAAGTTCTGCATAATTATATAATTGAAATTGAACGGATACATTAGATAGGGGAACATCTACAGAATCGACAACTAAAATTTCAAGATTTTTTATAGGTGCATAATTTGAAATAGAATTTATCGCCGAATAGCAATTGTTAGAAAAAAGGAAATCTGAAGATATATTTTTAGAAGTTCCAAATTCTTTTGCATAAACGAGCATTGTACGGGTAGCCGGCACATCAAACCAGCCTCTGTCTATAATTGGCAAAGGTTCACAAGCTCCTAAATAATGCCAAGTTCCATCAATCCAAACTTCAACCCAAGCATGATTATCATCAGTATGTGCCCAACGAGGAGTATAAACTTGACGAGCAGGAATACCAACTGTTCTCAAAGCCGTTGTGAAAAAAGTTGATTCTTCGCCACAACGACCAAATGCTCTCTTTATAGCTCCTAATGGTGCAATTGTTCGTTCGTCTGTTCCTTGATAATTCATTTTTTCATGACACCAATGATTTATTTCCAGGGCAGCTTCTGCCATTGAAAAATTCTTATCTGCAAATTTCATTTTTAATTCATCAAAAAGAACTAATCTTGCAGAATCTGTATTTTCATTATTAATTCTTGGAGGCAAAACGTAATTCATAAAAATATCTTCCGGAACCGATTTTGCCCAAACAAAAGTATTTTTTGCCTGTATTGCTAATTTTGTTTCTTTAACATAAAAATCAAAATCATATTCAGCAAAATCTGACAAAGGCATGTATGCGAATAAAAATTTTAAATATTTTTTTTCATCAGTTAATAAATTTTCGGATTCAACTTTATTAAAAAAATTACTTAAATAATTTGAAAAAACTGTTTTTTTATTTTGATAATCTGTTTCAAAACTTTGAATATCCGAATTTTTAGTTTTATTACAACTTACAAATACTAATGTAATAATACAAACTAATATTAATTTAACTTTCATAGTATAATAATAAAATATCGTGCAAAATATATTCTACTCCCAATTTAAAACTGATTTTTCGTTCGTTAAAAATGGTTTAAAATCATTTTAATTACCACTACAAATTTATTAATTATTTTTTTATTTTACAAAATTATTTTTATTTTTTTGTTCAAATGCAAAAATATTTGTGTGTGTTATTTATTAAAAAAGGCTACCCAAGAGGTAGCCTTTTTTAATAAATAATTTTTAGCTTATTTCATGCTAATAACTTTAAATTCTACACGTCTGTTTTGTTGGCGACCTGCTTCTGTTTTATTATCAGCTACCGGTTGTGTATCTGCATAACCTGCGGAAGTCAATCTTTCTGTAGCAATTCCTTTTTCTACTAAATAATCAACAACAGCTTTTGCACGCTCTGCAGACAATTTTTCGTTAATTGCTTTTGAGCCTGTATTATCTGTATGACCGCCAATTTCAATAATCATACTTGGATATGCTTCTAATAATTTAACCAAACGTTCTAATTCAGGGAATGAAGTTGGACGTAATGTAGCTTTAGCTAAATCAAATTCGATATTCTTCAATACAATTTTTGAACCAACTCCTGCTTTTGTTAAAACGAAATCTTTTGTAACTTCTTGATATGCAGCAGTTTCTGGAATTACAATTACTTCTGAGTAGGTAGAATAACTTGGAGCTGATACTACAAATCTATAAGTTGAACCTGATGGAAAACTTACTAAATACTTTCCGGAACCACTATTTGATGTAACTGTATTAATTACTTCGTTTGTTATAGTATCAATAAGTTCAATTTTTGCTTCTATTGGAGTTTGACTTAAAGCATCCGTAACAGTTCCTTTCATAATTGTCAAACGAACAGTTTTAACTTCAACTTCTTCTTGTTTTACTTTTTGTTCAATTGTTGTATTAGAACTTGCAATTAAGAAATCTTCTGTTCCTACAGCCATAAGTTTTTCAGGACCTAAGAAAGTAATTTTATAAATATCATGAGAACCGTATCCACCTAGTCTGGCACTTGAAAAATAAGCATAACGAGGATTAGCAGCTACTACGAAAAAAACGTCATCATCAACTGTATTTATTGGATAGCCAATATTTTCCGGTTCTTTCCAATTTCCATCTTTATCTTTTTCACTTTTATAAATATCATATCCACCCATTGAACCTTCACGTTTTGAAGAAAAATACATTTGTTGTCCGTTTGGATGAATAAAGATACCTTCTTCATCATATTTGGTATTTATTGGGGCTCCAATATTTTTAGCTTTTCCCCATTTCCCATTTTTATCTTTTTCGCAAACAAAAATATCTAAACCTCCTAATGATTTATTGCCAAAATCATCTTTCGGACGATTACTTACGAAATATAGATATTTACCATCATTCGATTGATAAGCTGAAGATTCTTGATATTTTTTTGTATTAATATTTTTTACTTCTTTTACTTTTCCCCATTCAGAACCAACAAGTTTACTTTCGAGTAGAGTACCTGAGTTATAACCTTTGTACGTATAAAGTATCTGTCCATCAGCAGAAAGACTAACAGCTGCATCGTGTTGAGCCGTGTTTAATTTTCTTAAATTTATTGCTTTTTCAAATGCTTTTCTGTCGTTTTTATACGCGATATAAATATCTTCATAATATTGATTATCGTTAGGGTCAATTTTAGTATCTCCACTTGTATCATCACGTCTTGAAGTATAAATCATAAAAGATTCATCAACAGGAAATGATGGTCCGTAATCGGAAAATTGTGAATTTATATTTTCTCCCAAATTATCAATCCAAACTCTAATAGGATTAGCTATCATTTCTTTTGCATGTTTGCATTCATCAATTCTTTTATCTACATTTGCTACAAGAGGAGATTGTTTTTTTACCGGAATTAAAGATTGAGAATCTTTGAATAATTGATAATTTTCAATAGCTTCATCATATTGTCCATTTAAAAACAAAGAATATCCAATAAAATAGTTTAAGTCGGGGGCAACATTGGGATTGATTTTTTTAGCTTGTTTTAAAATTGTTTCGGCTCTGCTTTTATCGGAAGAATACAAACAACAAATTCCCAATTTGTAATTTAGTTGGGCATTATTTTGAGTATATTCATAAGCCGAATAGTATCCGACAACAGCTTGAGCGTAAGCACCTGTATTTGCTAATTTAAAGAGAGATTCTGATTGTTTAAGTTTTGTTATTACATCTTTATTTTCTTTAAATTGTTTTGTGTCTATTTTAACGTTCACTTGTGAAAATGCATTAGATAAAAAACAGATGCATAACATTAATAATAATAATTTATATACTATATTTTTCATAATTTTAATTATTTAATGAATTCTGAACAAATTGATTTAACATAATCATCAGCAACAGAAACGCCTAATTCATTTGCTTTTTTCCAATCTTCGCAAGCACCTGTCATTTCTCTTAGCATTTCTTTTGCACTACCTCTTTCTAAATAAGCGTATCCATATTCCGGATTTAATTCAATAGCTTTTGAATAAGCATTGATTGCGTCTTCATAATTTTTTAATTTATATTGAGCCATTCCAAGATTGTTGTATGCGAAAGCGTAATCATTTTTAACTTTAATTGTTTTATTAAAACTTTCTACAGCTTCGTTATATTTTCCTTGTTCGTACAAAACTACTCCTTTATTATTTAAAGTTCTATAATTTGCAGAATCTTGCTCAATACCACTATTATAAATTTCTATTGCTCTATCATAATCTTTATTCAAACGATAAACGCTTCCAAGATTATTATAAAGAATTGACATTGAAGGATTTAATTCAATAGCCTTTTGATAATCCTCAATAGCCTTTTGATATTGTTCTGTCAAACGATAAGAAGATGCTCTATCGTTATAGGCAAAGACATAAGTCGGATCAACTTCTATTGCTTTTGTGAATTGCTCTATTGCTTCGGAATAATTATCGGAATAAAATTGTGCAACACCACTCATATAAAAAAGATTTACATCTTTATTATAATTATTTTGTACAGCATTTTCAAAATCAGCAATTGCTTCAGGATAATTTTTCAAATAATATTTAGCATATCCTCTATAAAAATAAGCACTTCCATCTTTTGGAATTAATTCTAAATAGCTATTAAAATCGTTGATAGCTTCTTGATATTGTTTCTTTTGCATATAAGCGGTACTTCTACCGTAAATTGCTTTTGCAAAGTTCGGACTTTCTTTCAGAGCTCTGCTATAACTAGCTATAGCTGCATCATAACGACCTGCTTGAAATGATTTCACACCTTCATTATATGCTAAATTAGCTGCTTGACCTTCCGCCACAATTAATGTGCTTGTTGTATCATCAATTGCTGCCTGATCTTCAAAACCAAATTTTATTGGCACAATTACTTGGTCATCATTGTTTTCTTGAGCTGTTACTTTAAAAAATAAACAACTCAAGAAAAATAATATATAAATTACCTTTTTCATAAATTAATTTTTATTTTATTTTATTTTTACAAAACTATATATTTTATTAGTCACTATATTACAACTTTATCTGGAAAAATATTAAAAAAATTAATTATTACTATTAATTCCATGACAATTTTTAAATTTCTTACCACTTCCACACGGACAAAGGTCATTTCTCCCTATTTTTTTTTCTACTTTTATTGGTTCTGATTTTTGTTTTCCTTTACTTGGATCGTTATAATCCGGTTCATCTTTGCTAATTTTCAGTTTACTCATATCAGTTTTTGCTCTGGCTTGTGCTTCTTGAACTTGCTGATTTTGTTGAACCGGAATATATGCTTTCATTAATGAAGAAACAACAGATTTGTTCATATTATCAACCATTGTCTTGAAAACATCAAAAGATTCTAATTTATATATTAAAAGAGGGTCTTTTTGTTCATAAGATGCAGATTGTACGGATTGGCGTAATTCGTCCATTTCTCTTAGGTGTTCTTTCCAGAAATCGTCAATATTTTTCAGCACTACTGTTTTATTAAAAACATTTATTACTTCAAAAGCTTTATTTTCAATTGCTTTATCAATATTTACTACTACATTATATTGGTGTATTCCATCAGAAACCGGAAGAACTACATTTTTATATCTTTCTCCATAATTTAATTTTATATTTTTAATATACGGATAAGCTGCATTTGCAATGATTTCAGTTTTGTTTTTATGATTTTCTTTGCATGCTTCTTTTAGAAGATTTATTAAATTCTTTTTAGAAATATTTCTAAAATCTTGTTCTTTTATTACATTATCAATAGATAATAATTTAAAAACAGCTTCTTCAAAACCATAAAAATCTCCATTTGATAGGTATTCGTCTGCAATTGAAATACAAACATCTTCAATCATATTAGCAATATCAGCTCCTAGGCGTTCTCCATCAAGGGCGTTTCTTCGTTTTTTATATACAACAATACGCTGAGCATTCATTACGTCATCATATTCTAATAAACGTTTTCTAATACCGAAATTATTTTCTTCAACTTTTTTCTGAGCTCTTTCTATAGAATTTGAAATTAATTTATGTTGAATTACTTCGCCTTCTTTTAATCCCATTCTATCCATAAGTTTTGCAATTCTTTCAGAACCGAAAACACGCATTAAATTATCTTCAAGAGAGACATAAAACAAAGAAGAGCCCGGATCTCCTTGACGACCGGCACGACCTCTTAATTGACGATCAACACGACGAGATTCATGTCGCTCTGTCCCAATAATTGCTAATCCACCAGCCGTTTTAACATCTTGGCTTAATTTTATATCAGTACCACGACCAGCCATATTTGTTGCAATTGTAATGCTACTTGTTTGTCCGGCGTCTGCAACTATATCGGCTTCTTTTTTATGTAATTTTGCATTTAACACATTGTGTCTTATTCCTTTGCGTTTTAAAATATTGCTTAATAATTCAGAAACTTCTACTGACGTTGTACCAACTAAAACAGGACGACCTTCGGCGATTAATTCTTCAATTTTATCTATTACTGCTTTATATTTTTCTCGTTGTGTTTTGTAAATTAAATCGTTGTCATCATTTCTATCTATTGGTTTGTTGGTAGGAATAACTACAACATCAAGCTTATAAATATCCCAAAGTTCACCCGCTTCCGTTTCGGCTGTTCCTGTCATTCCGGAAAGTTTATGATACATTCTGAAATAGTTCTGAAGTGTAATTGTTGCATAAGTTTGAGTTGCCGCTTCTATTTTTACATTTTCTTTTGCTTCAATAGCTTGATGTAATCCGTCAGAATATCTTCTCCCTTCCATAATACGTCCGGTTTGCTCATCAACAATTTTTACTTTATTGTCAATAACAACATATTCTATATCTCTGTCAAATAATGTATATGCTTTTAACAGCTGGTTTACAGTATGTATGCGTTCCGATTTAACAGAATAATCTCTAATTATTTCGTCTTTAATTTGAGCTTTTTCTCTACTTTCTTCAGGATGTGTTTTTTCTAATTCTGATAATGCTTCGACTATATTAGGCATTACAAAGAAAAACGGGTCTGATGTTTCGTTTGCAAGCAAATCGAATCCTCTGTCTGTAATTTCAACGGAATTTTGTTTTTCATCAATTACAAAATACAAACCTTTTTCGCCATATTTTTTTTCTTCATAAAATTGGTCATATTTTGCAATGATAAATGTTGCTAACTGGTTTTTTAATGTGTCAATATTTATTAATTCGTTTGAATTTTCCTGAATATTTTCATCAAAAATTAATTTTGTTTCTGCAATATTATTAGATATTTCTTTAATATTATTGTTAGTTTCTGCAAATAATAAATCTATGGGATTTTCTGAATTAATTTTATTATTTAATTTTTTTTGATAGTTCGCAATTTCTAATTTAATATAATCGAAGACATCTGAAAAATCCTGAGTGTCTGAATTTTCAATTTCTTGATTTTTTTGAAAAATTAGTGCTATTTTTTCATTTTCCGGTTTACGTAAAAATGATGATAGTTCTTTTATTTCATATTTTTCAGCAATATCTGTTAATAGTTTTTCTGCATTTTTTTGAGCAACTTTATTAATTTTTTCAGAATCATCAAACAAATCGTTGATTGCTTTTGGCATATCTTTACTATTGTTTTGCATGAAAAATTCTTCTGTACTTTGTAGGATAACTTTATTTCCGGCTTCGCTTAAAAATTTTATAAGTGGTTTGTTTTTTGGAAGTGCTTTAAAAGATTGTAATAATCTTCTTCCACCTAACTTTACGTCATTTTTATCATTAGACTGTAATAATTTTTTAGCATCATTAAAAATATCTGTAAAGAGTGCTTTTTGAGCGTTAAAAATATGTTGAACTGCCGGTTTCATGGTGTCGAACAATTGGTCTTCTCCTTTTGGTGTTGGTCCGGAAATAATTAAAGGAGTACGAGCGTCATCAATTAAAACAGAATCAACTTCATCAACAATTGCATAATTATGTTTTCTTTGCACCAAATCAGAAGAGCTTAAAGCCATATTATCACGAAGATAATCAAACCCAAATTCGTTATTTGTTCCGAAAGTTATATCGCAATTATAGGCTTTTTTTCGTTCATCGCTATTCGGTTCGTGTTTATCAATACAATCTACTGTTAAACCATGAAACATATATAGAGGGCCCATCCATTCGGAGTCACGTTTTGCTAAATAATCGTTTACAGTAACAATATGAACTCCACGACCTGTTAAAGCATTTAAAAAAACAGGCAAAGTTGCTACAAGAGTTTTTCCTTCACCCGTTGCCATTTCAGCAATTTTTCCTTGATTCAAAACTATTCCACCAATTAATTGAACATTATAATGAACCATATCCCAAACGATTTTATTCCCGCCTGCAACCCACGAATTATGCCAAATAGCTTTTCCATTTTCAATATCTACAAAATCGTTTTTTAACGATAAATCAATATCGTATTCCGTAGCTGTAACTTCGATGTTTTCATTCTCATTGAAACGTTTTGCCGTTTCTTTCATTATAGCAAATGCTTCAGGTAAAATTTTCTTTAAATAAACTTCAACTTCTTCGTCAATTTTCTTTTCTATTTCGTCTATTTTATCAAATTTCTTTTCAATTTCCCAAATATCAAGTGTTTTAATTTCGACATTTCCATCTGTTTCAATAATTTCAACTTTTTCTGCTTCTGCTTTTAATTCATCAATTTCGTCTTGATATGGTTTAATAAATTTTTGAATTCCTACTCTTAATTCAAGAGTTTTATTTCTTAAATCGTCATTGGACAAAGATTTTGTTTTTTCTTCACATTCAAGAATTTTATGTAAAATCGGCTCAATATCCTTAATATCTCGCTGCGATTTTGTTCCTCCAAACAAATTTGATATTGTATCAAATAATGACATTTTCGTTTAATATTTTATAATTTTACAAAGATACTATTTTTTTTGCTATTTTCTATGTAATATTTTTTGAGAAGTAAGAAAAAAATTTGGAATAATGCATTATTTTACCTTTTCACTCAAAATAAATTACTAAAAACCATGAACAAATTTTGCTGTTTTTGTAAAATAAAATTTTATAAATCAGCTTGAAACAATTGGATATTCCTATAAAATAGAATATTGTTACGGTAGCATTGTAGATTCCTCTGTAAATATACCATAATGAAGTTATTATATTATTTATTCTAAAATTTATTTTTATAATAAATAAAGACATTGAGAATAAAAGTCGTTTGGTTTTTAATTTTTCCCAAAAACTCTATTTTATGCATTTTCCTGACTTCGCCACTGGGGCACCCTAACCGGATTTCCAAAAATTTTCGTCAAAAAGTATAGCAATAGATTTATGTTTAGAGGTTAGCAACATTGTTTTTGTCATCGTATCATTGCTGATTTGTAACTTGATTTTCAATGTTGTTATCGTTTTGGCAATATCTAAAACTTTATTAACACTCATGTTTATGCCATTCGTGTGTCCTTCGTATTTATTACATTCATCAATGGAATACGCTAACGGATAGCCGTCGACACTGACCAATAAGCCTAAAACTATCTGTGCTTTGGAGTGTTTCCCGTCTTTTGAAAAGCCTGTTTTGCGAAGTTCATCGGAAAAATCAGTTTCAACCCTAACTCCGCTCAATTTAGGTAGTTAAATTACATAAATAACTGTGATACAGAAAATTAGCTAAATTATTTAAGTAACCTAATTAGGTTGTCTGTAATTTAACTTAGATCGTTGCATCACAAACAATTAACACAATAGACACCCTAATTTGGGCGGAGTTAGGGTTTCAAAACAATATCGGTAATTCTATCAAAACCGACCAATTCAAAAACCTTGTCCAAAATTAGTTGCATACCGTTGATCAAAATGTTTTCGATATTGAACAATAAGGCTTCTTCTGTAACTTGTTTCTCTTCTTGTTCACGCGTATGTTCTGCTAGAATATCGCGATTTCAAGATAAGCGGAAAGCCATTTTCTGCCTTGCTGATACAACTTGGCTATCTCAGAGATGGCTGAACTGCTACCGACAGTTCTATCAACATGATATTTACCAGTACCTTTATCTATTATCTGAACGATGATAACACTGCTTGGATTCTTCTTTTTTCGTATAAACATAGTGCAAAGATAAGATTTTTTAGGCTGGGACACCCAAAACGCTGTCCCAAAAATTATAACACACTGTGTATCTGAAAGCGATAAATTTGTTAAAAAAAAGTGTCAAAGTCAGGAAAAAAGTTAATTATAAAAGAAAAACAAATAATTTATTGGTCAATAAAAGTATAAATAATTTTTCCTTTTTCTGTTCCAGCTCCAACCATTGATGAAAATGTGGATCTATTGGCAGCCTCAATGGCAGCATTTATTATACATTCTTGGTCTTGAGAATTTGATTTTACAGAAGCAATTTTTGACGTTTTCACTTTTCCATCACTACCAATAGTAATATCCACAATAACTTTGCCACCATTTTTACAAGTAAAAACAGGTACATGAACATAAATATTTCCACGTTTTTTATTTTCTAATTCTACAAAAACCAAAGCATGTCCGGAATAATTTGAACTTTTTACTTCTCTTGAATAATTTTGATTTTTATTCGTATTATTATTTTCATCTAAATAATCTTGATACGAACGATTTTTTACATCTCGGTATGAGTCGCCATATTTTTCTTTTAACAATTCTGTTTCATATTTTTCTTTTAATTCTTTTTCCGAAAGAGAATTGTCTCCCAAAGAATATTGAGATTGAATATTGCTTTGATAACTCGAAGAGCCAACATTTCGTAAAGATGCAATATATTCTTCAATATTAATTTCATCAGATTTTTTTTCTGCAATTTCTTTTTCTAATTTTTCAGACATTTCTTTTAAAAAATTTAATTCTACATAAGCAGAAGTCTCTTCATACTTTACAACAGTGCCGATTTTATTGAATATCAATACAACAACAACCACTAAATGAATGATTATTGTTATTAGAATAATATTTATTTTTTTCTTAAATTCGTTCACTTTCAAATCAGAATACAAAATTAAAAAAAATATACATGAAAATTATATTAAAAAACAAAAATTATATTAAATTTGTAATCTAATAATATAACGCATGTCAAAAAAAATTATTTTTTGTATATTTTTTTTAATTTCATTTGTTTTTACGAGTTTTTGCCAAATTGAAAATCCGGTTGAATGGAAATATTCTACAGAAAAAATTGATGAAACTCATGTAAATTTAATTTTTCAAGCCTCAATTAAAGAACATTGGCATTTATATTCTCAATATTTTAAAGAAGGTGGTCCAATTACGCTTTATTTTGAATTTGCCAAAAATGATAATTTTGTTTTAATGGATAGTGTTCAAGAATTTCCAAATCCTATTGTAATTTTTGACGAGACTTTCAAAATGGAAGTAAAATATTTTGAAAAAGAAGCAAAATTTATTCAAGAAATTGAAATAAAATCTGCCGAAGGTTTCAATATTTCGGTAAAAATTGATGGTCAATCATGTTTTGACGATGGAAAATGTCTTCAAATTACAGAAGAACATTTTTTTCCAATAAATGGAGGAATTGTTGAGTCTCAAAATGCTGAAAATAAGGCAAATAACAAAACCACTCCAATAATTGTTACAGAAAATAATTTTTCAAACCTGAATGTAGACGAGCAGTCGCTACTGGTTTTCTTTTTAATTTCTATACTTTTTGGAATAATAGCCATTCTTACACCATGCGTTTTCCCAATGATTCCAATGACGATAAGTTTTTTTATACAAGGTTCAAAAAGCAAATCAAATTCAATTATTAAAGCTCTCGTCTTTGGATTTTCAATTATGATTTTATATACTTTAGTTGGAGTAATAGTTTCGCTTACAAGTGCCGGAGCAGATTTTACAACAACATTAAGTACACATTGGATTCCAAATTTAATTTTCTTCCTTTTATTTTTAGTATTTGCATCTTCGTTATTTGGACTTTTTGAATTTGCAATTCCTACAAGATTAGCAAATAAGGCAGACCAACAAGTTGATAGAGGTGGAATTTTATCGGCATTTTTTCTTGCAGTAACTTTAGTAATTGTTAGTTTTGCCTGTACCGGTCCCATCATTGGAGCATTATTAGTGCAAGCTGCCAGCGGAAACTTTCTTCAACCAACAATTGGAATGTTAGGATTTGGACTTGGATTTGCCGTTCCATTCACTTTTTTAGCATTAGTACCAAAATTCATGAATAAATTACCGAAATCCGGTGGTTGGATGAATTCCATAAAAATCGTAATGGGTTTCGTTATTATTGCATTTTCACTAAAATTTGCTTCAAATATTGACCAAAATTATCATTTAAACTTATTAAGTAGAGATATTTATATCGCAATTTGGATAGTTTTATCTTTCCTTTTAGGATTATATTTATTAGGAAAAATAAAATTTCATCTTGATAGTGAAGTTTCTAACATAGGATTCTTTAGACTTTTATTAGCAGTTAGCTGTTTTGTATTTTCAATATATTTAATTCCGGGTTTATTTGGAGCAAATTTATCAACAATTGCAGGCTTACTTCCTCCAAAAACTAGTCAAAAATTTGATTTAACAGAAAATAATTCTGCATCTAAAACCGAAAATAATTTATGTGAAACTCCAAAATATGCAGACGTAATGCACACTTCATATAATGTCAATGCTTATTTTGATTGTTTGCAAGGAATAAATTGTGCAAAATCGCAAAATAAACCTATATTATTATATTTTACGGGACATTCTTGTTCAAATTGTAAAGTTATGCAAGCTGAAATTTGGTCGGATCCAAATATTCAAGAATATTTAAATAACGAATTGGTTCTTACTGTTTTATATGTGGACGAAAAAACAGTTATAGTTCCCGAAGAATCACAATTTATTTCAATAAATGACTCTAAACTTAAAAAAAATTTAGGAGAGATTAACGGTGATATAGAAATTGTGAATTTTAAAAATAATACACAACCTTATTATGTATTAATGTCTCCGGAAGGCAAAGTATTAACACAACCAATGACTTTTAATTCAAATCCTGAAGATTTCATGAATTTCTTAAAAAGTGGAATTGAAGAATTTAATAAATAACGAATATGTTTATAGAGCAATCAAGAAAAGGAGAACCAAAAACCGGCTGGATAGAAATTATTGCAGGCTCTATGTTTTCAGGTAAAACCGAAGAGCTTATCCGAAGAATGAGGCGGGCAGAATTTGCAAAACAATCAGTTGAAATTTTCAAGCCAAGTATTGATACAAGATATTCTAATGAAGAAGTTATATCTCATAATCAGACTTCTATTCTTTCTACACCTGTTGATAATTCATCAAAAATATTATTATTTGCAAACAATATTGATGTAGTTGGAATAGACGAAGCACAATTTTTCGATGAAGGAATAGTTGAAGTCGCGATAAAATTAGCAAATAATGGAACACGCGTAATAGTAGCAGGTTTGGATATGGATTTTTTAGGCCGTCCTTTTGGTCCGATGCCACAATTTTTTGCAGTAGCTGAATACATAACAAAAGTACATGCTATTTGTGTAAGATGTGGAGAAATTGCGCAATATAGTTATCGACGTTCTGATAGCAATAAAATAGTTTTGCTTGGCGAAAAAGATATTTATGAACCTTTGTGTCGCAGATGCTATAATGAAGTTCAAAAAAAATAAAAAAAGGAAACAAATATTTTTCTATTCTATATAAAATGCATAATTTTGAAAAAAATCAACCTTTTATTTTGAAATATTAAATTATTATAATATTACGCCATAAATATTTCAAAAAAAAATTTAATTAAAGCAACCTTTTTATTATTTATCTGTCTTTAAGATAAACGTTTGGATGAAACAGATAAAAATAACGACATCAATTACTCCTCGACTTGAAAAGTCATTAGATATTTATTTGAGAGACATCAATAAAATACCAATGTTATCAAACGAAGATGAACTTAAAATTACTAGAGAAATTAATGCCGGAAATCAAGAATCATTACAAAAACTAATAAATGCAAATTTAAGATTTGTAGTTTCAGTAGCAAAACAATACCAAAATCAAGGATTATCATTACTTGACTTAATAAATGAAGGAAACATAGGACTTATTATAGCAGCAGAAAAATTTGATGAAACAAAAGGCTTCAAATTTATTTCTTATGCTGTTTGGTGGATACGTCAATCTATAATTTTAGCAATATCTAAGCATAGCGACATTATTAAAGTTCCAATTAACAAAATAGCTGTTGCGAAAAAAGTTTATACTATGAAAAAAAGTTTTTTTCAAAAAGAAGAAAGAGAACCAAATATTGAAGAAATATCTTTATACACAAATATCAAAGAAAATATAATAAAAGACGTGTCAAATTATAAACGTACTTTGTCTATAGACAAGCCATTAAGTGAAGATGATGACGAAAGTTCTTTATTAGATTTAATAATAAATTCAGAAAATTCTCCTGAATTTAATTTATTAAAAGAATCTGAAAACTATGTTTTTAATTCATTTTTCACAAAAATAACAAATAAAGAAGTATTTGTTATCAAAAAATGTTATGGTTTAGATGGCGAAGCTCCATTAACTTATGGAGAAATCGGTATGTTAATAGATGCTTCTGGAGAAAGTGTTAGAAAAATTAAGAATAAAGCTATTTCTAAACTTAAACGAGTTTCAAAATATCAACAAGTATTATTTTGAAACTTGTTAATAATTTTTTTTATACTTTGATTAATACTAAAATAAGCTGAAAAAATTCAGTTTATTTTTTTCTGAAAATTTTTCTAAACCTACTGCCTATTCTAATTGTTTCATTAGTTGCTTTAATATTTAATACGATTGCTACAAGAGCAAAAAATAAAGTACTTATCCACATACCAATTTCTGATGAAAACACTAATTCTCGAACAGTGTTTTCAAAAGCAATAGATAAAATATAATACAATAAGAAAAACCCAATCGAAACAATTACAGGAACTCCAAATCCCCCTTTTCTGATAATTGCGCCAAGTGAAGCTCCAATGATAAAGAAAATTAAACAAGCTATTGCGTAAGTATATTTTCTGTGCCATTCAATTTCATAACGAGCAATCCAGCGTAATGTTGATACAGCTTCTTCTTTCATAATTTCAATATTTATTTTTACAGATTTAGCGTCTGTTATCGTTCGTTCAATAATCGTTTTATTTTGAGAAGACGTAAAACTATTAAAAATACTATCTATATCATAATGTTTATATTCTCGCAATTCAAACGGTTTAATGTCTCCAACTAAAGCTTTTTCCCGAGTCGGAAGGTTTTTTAACATATAATAAGATATTGTATTTTTACAAGTTGTATAATAACGATTATTAATATTATTTTTTAGCGAATCAACTGAATACACAATCTGTTGATTATTAATCATATCAAAATTGTTTTTAAAAAAATCTTCGTTATTTCTATCAAGACCCAATCCATCTAATTGAATATAAACAACTTGATGTTCAAATCTTGACCTTTGATATTGCATATTAGCATTTTTGTTTGAGGATAATTCTTCAAATCTATATCCGTTATTCAAATCTAAAATTAGAAAAGATTTATCCTCTGTAATATTTATATTTCCATGTTCGGCAGTTGTAACATTTGAATTCGTTGTTTGATTTCTATGGTCATAAATCAAAATATTTTTTAATTTATCCGATTTTCTGTCTTTTTCTGCTCTTATACTAAAATTTTCTACAGGTTCAGAAAAAATGCCACTTTGAATACTAATTTCAGGTCTTTGTTGTTGAATACTCATAAGTAATGACCTCATTTTCAGATTAGTATAAGGAAGTATATTATTTGAAAAGAAAAAAGATGCTAAAGATATAATAATACTAATAATAAGCACAGGAAACATAATTCTATAAAGAGAGATTCCGCCGGATTTCATCGCAAAAAGTTCGTTACTTTCTCCCAGATTTCCAAAAGTCATTATTGAAGCTAAAAGAACAGCAAGAGGCAAAGCCATCGGAACCAAAACTAACCAAGCGTAAAATAATAATTCGGCAATAACCGTCCATTCCAAACCTTTTCCGACTAAATCTTCTATATATTTCCACAAAAATTGCATCAAAAGTATAAAAACACAAACAAAAAATGTTGCAATAAATGGTAAAATGAAAGATTTAATAATATACAAGTGTAATTTTTTCAATCCAAGATTTATGTTGTAAAAATACAACTTTTTTTTGAATTTTTAATATTACTAAACAACAAATAATTTAATTTTTGCTTTTTTTTAAATCATAATGTGTTTTTCACCTTTGTTTCTTCCTTCAATTCTTCAATTTACCTATTCGTTTGTTTTACTAAATTTAATATAATTTTTTACAACTATTGTCTTCAAAAAAAAGCGATATTTGTTGAGTAGATTTTTAGGTCAAAAAATCAAGAATTTCAATTGATGCCGAATTAAGTTGATTATTAGTAATATATAATAATAATAAACCACCTAAATAATGATTAATAATTGAAATTAACTATTAATGGATTTTTCACTAATTCAAAAGTATTCACCTAGTATTCTATGACATTACCAAATAAAATTAAAATATTTTTCAACAAGCTAATTTATGGAGCAGATAATTTTATTTTATTCAAATCGCCACCGGCTCGAATAACAGCAATAGCAATTATTAATTCTTGAACTTCAATTTCCATTCTTCTTTTAGCTGTTTTGTAACCTGTCTG
The DNA here is from genome assembly GCA_031284905.1 of Bacteroidales bacterium. Classification (GTDB taxonomy): domain Bacteria; phylum Bacteroidota; class Bacteroidia; order Bacteroidales; family ML635J-15; genus Bact-19. The sequence continues at coordinate 481 of JAITXI010000032.1, read as the reverse complement.
ATTCGCTTGTTTATAAATCATTATTAGCATAGCTACAATCAATGTCATATACAGAACAATCTGTATTCCATTTTTATTTAATGAGATAAAATGGCTGAAATTCAGCTCTTGTTTGATAAAACAAAAAAATACTTCAATACCGGCTCTTGCGATATATAATAGCAATCATTTCCGCACATAACCATAAAATATTAGTTATCAAAGGAATATTATCTTCACTGTCTTTTGGACGAAAGCGAATACTCGAAAAATTTCATTTGCTAAAACAGCTTTTCTTGTAGGTTTACCGCTTTTGCCTATATATTCTTCTTGTTTATAAAGTTGAACCAAGGCATCTTGTTTGAGTTCTCTATCGTTAAAACGCTTCAATTATATATCAAACTCTTGTTTTACACATAATTTTCTATTTTTCATCAATCGACAAACAAACAACAAGCCTTCTTTAGATTTCATATTTTCTAAAGAGCTTGCCGAAGATAAT
>JAITXI010000207.1 GCA_031284905.1 Bacteroidales bacterium | reverse complement strand
ATTATAAGAAAAAAAAGTAGCCGGACAAATATATGCTTACAAAATTTTAGATTTAGTTTGACCCACTTCGGGGTCATAGTTTTAGCGGAGATTTCTCTTTAATAAACACTTAACTCCTTCTTTCACTCAATTGAAAATTGAAAACGGCAAAGCCTTCGTGGAGCGAAGCGTAACAATTGAGAGTAGTGAAATATGAGGACTTTTCGTCCCTTTTCGTCCCCTTTCGCCAGTTTATCGTTCATTCTATTTTATCTGTGTTATTTTCAACATATTAGTTTTATCTTTCGACCAAAGTGGAGTACTTGCCACATGAATAACAATATCTCCTTTTTTGACAAACTCTTCTTTCAATAAAATATCAATTGAAAAATCTATAGCTTTGTCAATTGAATCAAAAAGAGGAAAATTAAAAGCAGTAACACCCCAAAAGAGAGATATTTTTTTCAAAATTTCAAGATTTGCTGTAAAAGCAAAAATATTTGCTTTCGGACGATGACTGGAAATTTCTCGTGCAGTATAACCGGAATTTGTGAAAGTTATAATTGCCTTAGCACCGGTTTGTTGAGCAAGAGTACAAGCATTATTACAAAGAGCTTCTTGAAGAAAAGAATTACTTGAAGGATTACTACAATAACTTTTATAATAAATTTTTCGATTTTCTTCCGTATAATTAATAATACTTTGCATAGCTTGAATAGTTTCAACGGGATATTTTCCGACAGAAGTTTCGCCACTTAACATCAAAGCATCGGCACCATCGTTTACAGAATTTGCAACATCATTAGCTTCTGCACGAGTAGGCCGAAATTGTTCAATCATACTTTCCATCATTTGCGTAGCAATAATCACAGGACAAGCTTTTTGAATACATTTACTAACAATTTGTTTTTGAATAACCGGAACTTTATCAAAATCCATTTCCACACCTAAATCACCGCGTGCAACCATAACACCATCAGAAACATCAATAATTTTATCTATATTAACAACAGCATCAGGTTTTTCAATTTTTGCAATAATTTTTATATCCTTTTTAAATTTATGAATATATTCTCTTAATTCAGAAATATCTTCAGCTTTACGAACAAAAGATAAAGCAATAAAATCAATATCGTGATTTAAAGCAAAAAGGACATCATTCTTATCTTTTTCAGTTAAAGAAGGCAAACTAGTTTCAGTATTGGGAAGATTTACACCTTTATTAGAATATAAAAAGCCACCATGGACAACCTTCGCAGAAACAAATTGATTAAATAAATCGATAGAAAGAATTTCGAGCTTTAATTTTCCATCATCAATTAAAATAAATTCACCCACTTTTACATCATTTGCAAAATTTTGGTAACTTATATAATAGGTATTATTAGAATTATTATCTTCCGAAGAAGAAAAATTGATAATATCATCATCATTCAACAGAACAGGTTCATTTTCAACTTTCCCGATTCTTATTTTAGGACCTTGTAAATCAACAATAATGGCAACATTCACCGATAGTTCATTTTCCAATTCGCGAATCATAGAAATACATTTTTCCTTTTCAGAATATTCACCGTGAGAAAAATTTAGACGAAATACATCTAAACCCGACAAAATCATTTTTTTTAATACCTCATTTTCACAAGTTGCCGGTCCTAAAGTAGCAACAATTTTAGTTTTTGAACCTATATTCATTTAATAATTTGACTTTTTTACAAAATTAACATAAAAAAAAATAAAAAAAAATTTAATAAATTAAAAAAAAAATATTAACTTTGAAGCCATAAAATAAAAATATTTGTAAGATGAAAAAGAATTTAATAGTCATAATTGTAACACTCTTATTTTCAGCAAGTTTAAGTGCACAAAATATAACAAAAGAAGAAGCATTAAACGCAGGGTTAAACTATTTTCGTAATCAAATTTCAGTTTCAAATATCTCAAAAACGAATTTAGAGATAAAAAACTACAACGAAATTAAAACAACAACTAACGAAACAGCTATTCATATTTTCAACTTTCAAGATGGAGGTTTCATGTTGATGAGTGGAGATAAAAATTCCACACCGGTGTTAGCATATTCTTATGAAGGCAATTTTGATTTAACTAATATGGCACCGGCAACAGCCGCATGGATAAATAATTACAAACATGAAATAGAATTAACAAAACAATCAAAAGAAATAGATACAGAAAATAATTTAGAATGGAAAAACTATTCTGCAAATCATTTTGAAGTTACAAAAGGACAGAACGGAGAAGGAATATATCCATTACTAACGACAAAATGGGATCAATCAGATCCATATAATTATTATTGCCCAAACGTTCCACAAGGTTATAATGGTGGCGTAGGAAAAACACCTACCGGCTGTGTAGCAACAGCAATGGCACAAATAATGAAATATTATAATTATCCTGCACATGGAATTGGATATGGCATTTATTGGCAAGATAGAGATGTGCTTGTGGATTTTGCACAAGCAAATTATGATTGGGGAAACATGCCGAATGAAACATATCAATACGCTGGAGATACTATAAAAAGAAATGCAGTTGCAACAATAATGTTTCATGCAGGTGTTTCTGTTGGTATGAACTATCAACCTGAAGAATCCGGAGCTCAATCTATAGATGTAGTATCTGCAATTGTAAGTAAATTTGGATACAGAGGTGGAGTCTTATACAAAAGTAGAGCAAATATACCTACAAATGAATGGAAACATATATTAATAAATGAATTAGATTTAAGAAGACCTATCTATTATTCCGGTACTAATATTTCTGGAGAAGGTCATGCATTTGTATGTGATGGTTATCAATCCAATCAAGTTAAAAGTTCTTTTCATATCAATTGGGGTTGGGGTGGAGCCAATGACGGCTATTACTCAATAGATGCAACATCAAACAATACTACAATAAACAGCGACCTTACATTTGCAGAAGGACAAGCAATAATATATAGAATAAGTCCAGGCGAATCAGCGAATAATGGCTTTGATAATTGCATGGGGAAAGTGGTTATTCCTTTTTCAGAAGGAACATTTGATAATGGCAGCGGTCCAAACAATTATAACGCAAATACTAATTGTGAATGGTTAATAACACTTGATGCTATAGACTCCACAATAGTAAAATATGACTCTTTAAGAATTATGTTCAATTATATTCAATTAGGCATGGGTGATACACTAAAAATATATAATGGCAAAGATGAAAGTTTAAATTTATTAAGAGTTATCACAAAAACGGATAATTATGTTAAAGCCCCAACAATACCATGGTTTCTATATGCACCCAAAACAAACCCAAATATGTTTTTTAAATTTACAACGGACGAATCTGATAATAAAAGAGGATGGGAAGTATCTTACGAAGTTTTTACAAAACCAATAGGAATTGATGATAACATTTTAGATAAAATTTCAATTTATCCAAATCCTTCAAAAGGAAATGTAACTCTTTCCGGTCTATTTGGAAAAGAAAAAATTAAGGTTTATGATATATCCGGCAAATTAGTGAAAGAAATAAAAAATTATGAAAATTCATCTTTAACAATAAATTTAGATGATTTATTAGAAGGAATATATTTTATAAATATATCAAATGGATATTCTTCTAAAATGGCAAAATTTATTAAAACCGAATAACATAATCTTCATATATCCCATTTACATTACTAATGATAGTAGTTACAGGTGCAGCCGGATTTATAGGAAGTTGTTTAGTTTCAAAATTAAACGAAAATAATTTCAATGATTTAATATTAGTTGATGATTTCACAAAAGCAATAAAAAAAAAAAATTATTACCACAAGAAATATAAAAAATTAGTAGAAAGAGAAGTTTTTTTTCAATGGTTAGATAATAATCACAAACAAGTAGAATTTATTTTTCATATTGGCGCAAGGACAGATACTACAGAATTTGACCTTAAATTATTATATCTATTAAATACAGAATATACAAAAATTGTTTGGCGAAAGTGTTATGAATACGGTATTCCTTTAATTTATTGTTCGTCAGCGGCAACTTATGGAGACGGTTCAAAAAATTTTGATGATAATACTCCACCAAATGAGTTAACACCACTAAATGCTTATGGAATTTCAAAAAATGATTTTGACAAATGGGCAATTTTACAAAAAAATAAACCTTATTTTAATATTGGATTAAAATTTTTTAACGTCTATGGTCCGAATGAATATCACAAATTAAGAATGGCTTCTGTGATATATAATTCTTATAAACAAATACTTAAAGATAAACAACTAAATCTTTTCAAATCTCATAGACCTGATTTTAAAGATGGAGAACAATTACGAGATTTTATTTACGTTAAAGATGTCATTAATATTATGTATTATTTTATGAATAACAGAAATTCTGAATTTAATGGAATATATAACATAGGAACAGGGCAAGCAAATAGTTTTAATAACTTAGCATCAGCAATTTTCAAGGCTATGAAAATGCCGAAAAATATAAAATATATAGATATACCCGAAGATATTCGAGAAAAATATCAATATTTTACAGAAGCTAAAATAGAAAAACTGCGGCGAATTGGTTATAATGAAAAAATTTATTCATTGGAAGAAGGAGTTTCTGATTATGTAAATACTTATTTAAAAAATAATTCATATTTATAATTTCGTCAAAGATTTTAAATGGATGAAAATAAAAAATATATCGGAGAATTAGAAGAATGTAATAACGAAAATTCTGCATTAAAAATAAATTCAGGAGTACATCAACCAACTACCATAAATCCGAATTTTACAAAATTCAAAAAGACAAAACTAAGTACACAAGAATATGTAGCAGGTATCAAAAACGGAAATATTAACATTTTGAGTAGAGCTATTACTTTGATTGAAAGTACATTAACAGAAGATAATCTCCAAGCACAAGAGATAATTGAAAAATGTTTACCGGATTCGGGTAAGTCAATAAGAATAGGAATAACAGGAGTACCCGGAGTAGGAAAAAGTACGTTTATTGAATCGTTAGGAGTACAAATTGTTGATGAAGGGAAAAAATTGGCAGTTTTAGCAATAGACCCGAGTAGTGAAAAAAATAAAGGTTCAATATTAGGCGACAAGACAAGGATGGAAAAATTAGCCATTCATCCAAGAGCGTATATTCGCCCCTCCCCTTCCTCAGGGACTTTAGGCGGAATTGCAAGAAAAACAAGAGAAATTATTATATTGTGTGAAACAGCAGGTTTCGATGTAATTTTCATAGAAACAGTTGGCGTTGGACAATCAGAAACAGCAGTACATAGTATGGTAGATTTTTTCCTATTGCTTATGCTATCCGGTGCAGGTGATGAACTTCAGGGAATAAAACGAGGAATTATAGAAATGTCTGATGCTATAGTTATCACAAAATCAGATGATAACGAAACAAAATCAAATATTGCAAAATTACAATATCAAAATGCTTTACATCTTTTTCCTGCAACAGAATCACGATGGATTCCAAAAGTTTTAACTTGTTCTGCAATTAAGAATAAAGGAATAAAAGAAATTTGGGAACTTATCAACAAGTATAAATCTTTGGTAATTCAAAATGGATTTTTTGAAGCAAATAGAAAACGACAAGCTATTTTTTGGCTTTACGAAACAATAAATACAAAAATTAAAGAAGATTTTTACAATAACCAAACCATAAAAAATAATATTAATAATATAGAAAACCAAATACTTGAAGGTAAAATAAGTAGTTTTCAAGCAGCAAAAATTTTAATGGATAGCAAAGACAAGTAAAAATTAGACTTTATGCTCACTATCTCCCACACGTTACATACATAAAAAAGAAACGTTTCTTTTTAGATTATTATCTGTATGTATAGCAATAGATTTATGTTTTTTAGTAATCAACATCGTTTTTGTCATCGTATCATTGCTTATTGGTAACTTGATTTTCAATGTAGTTATAGTTTTGGCAATATCCAAAACTTTATCAACACTCATATTTATACCATTGATTTTCAGTATTCTTTCAAGTTCTTTATATACTTTGCAGGCAATAAAACAAATACAGACATGCGCCTCAATGCGTTT
>JAITXI010000084.1 GCA_031284905.1 Bacteroidales bacterium | reverse complement strand
GTTTAAATTTTTTTTTATATAAATTATCGTTTTTTTGACTAGGATAAAAATAAATTACTGATAATCAATAAAAAAAACTACTAAAAATTTTGATAATATTTGTAAAATATATTATCTTTATAGTATAAAATTTTGCAAATTGTTAGGATAATCGAAATATCAGACACAAAAAAATTATTCAATCCGTTGTTGAACGAATTTCTAATACCAAATCTTTATAAAATTTACTAAATGATATTAAGTCTAAAAAAACCTAATATTGTTTAAAAATGTGGTTTGTTATTTTAATAAGATAGCGGTTTCGTATAAACATAAAATAAAAGTCTATTCTTACATATATTTTAGATAAAATGATGAAAATAGTTTTTGTTTTTAACTAATGGAAGTAGTGATTGATATTGAACTATATAAATCTTTTTCAGAAAAAATCAAAATTTGCAACAATTGGTATTATTTTAATAGCCTTTGATATAAATGTAATGTTTGTTTGACTACTTCCTAATTTTTGGATATTTTGATATCAGGTAGTACAAAAAAATGTTTTCACTGTTTTTAGAACAAGATATTTATTCATACATTCCTGTCTGAAGTCTAGTAATTTCTGCTTGAGAAAGAAGTCGCCATTTTCCACGAGGAAGGTTTTTCTTTGTAAGTCCTACGTAATAAACTCTATCAAGTTTTTTTACTGAATAGCCAAAATGTTCAAAAATTCTTCTGACAATTCTATTTTTCCCGGAATGGAGTTCTATTCCTATTTCATTGTCAGTTTCACCAACATAGTCAATTTTATCAGGTTTGATAAATCCATCTTCCAATTCTATACCTATAGATATTTTTTTGAGATGCTCAGCTTCTACAGGAGTCTCTAAAAAAACATGATATATTTTTTTTTTGTTATATTTTGGGTGGGTTAATTTTTTTGTAAGTTCTCCATCGTTTGTGAGTAGAAGTAAACCTGTTGTGTTTCTGTCTAATCTTCCTACAGGATAAATTCTTTCAGCACAAACATCTTTTACTAAATCCAGAACTGTTTTCCTACCTTTAGGATCATCTAAAGTTGTGATATAATCTTTTGGTTTATTAAGTAATACATAAATTTTTTTTTCCGGATTTATTTTTTCTTCTCCAACTTTTACTATATCGTCTATTTGCACTCTTGTTCCTAATTCGGTAACAATTTTTCCGTTTATTGACACAACACCAGTTGAAATTAAAGTATCTGCTTCTCTGCGTGAACTTATACCTGCATTTGCAATATATTTATTTAATCTAATTCCGTTTTCATCTGAATTTTCCTTTTTATTAGGTTTTATAAGTTGGACATTTTTTCTTTTAAAAACTTTTGTAGTAGCTTTTGATTCATAATCAAAGTTTTCGTTACCTCTGCTTATTTTATTATGTCTAACTGTTTTTTCTTCAAAAGTTTTTTTATCTGTTCTTTTCTTTTTTATGTATTCCGGAACAGCAGAATATTTCGATGCCTTATCAAATTTTTTCCCAAAATTATTATTTTTTATTGGTTTTTCTTTTAAAGAAATTTTTCTTTTATCTTCTTTTTTCTCAGTATTTTTTTCTTTAAGCAAATATTTTTTATCATATTTTTTGTCGGAAATTTTTTTTTTATCTTTCATAGAAGTTTGGTTTTTTATTCAACGGCATTTTTCACCGTTTCTTGTATTTCCGTATTATTTTTTTTGAATATTTTTTTATAAAAAATCAGAGCGATAAATACTGCAATTGTAATAGCTGAATCGGCTACATTAAAAATTGGGCTAAAAAATTCTTGTCCTCCCAAGAAAGGAATCCATTCAGGAAAAATAAATAATGGACAATAAAACATATCAACAACTTTTCCAAAAAGGAAACCTGCATATCCACCATTTTCAGGAAATAATTGGGCAATTTGTCCGGGATATATTCCGCTTTCATTAAAGATTAATCCGTAGAACATACAATCTAAAAGATTTCCTATTGCTCCTGCCGTAATTAATGACAAACATATTATTGTAAGAGTTTTTTCTTGTTTTTTAATCAGATATATTAAATAATAAATTAGACCACCGATTGCAATAATTCTGAAAATACTTAAAAATAATTTTCCCCAATATTCACCCCAAGAGAGTCCGAAAGCCATTCCCGGATTTTCAATAAATCGTAAACGAATTTTATCTCCTATTAAATTAAAATTTTCACCCAAGTAGAAATGAGTTTTTATCCAAATTTTTAATATTTGGTCTAATGCAAGTATGAATACTACTATTAAAGTAGAAATGATTATTTTCTTTTTCATAATTGTTTTTTTTGATTAAACATAAAAACGCTTGCAAAAGCAAGCGTTTTTGGATATGAATATTTATGAATAAAAAAAAATTATTCTTGAATAAAAGGAAGTACAGAAACAAAAGAACGATTATTCTGCTTTTTTTGAAATTGAACCGTACCGTCAATTAAAGCAAATAAAGTATGATCTTTACCCATTCCGACATTATTCCCAGGATGGTGTACTGTTCCTCTTTGGCGAACAATAATATTTCCGGAAATAGCGCCTTGACCTCCAAATATTTTAACTCCTAAACGTTTGCTTTCTGATTCACGACCATTATGCGAACTACCTGCTCCTTTCTTGTGTGCCATTATCTTATTATTTTTATATATTAATATCTTGAATTTCTATCTCTGACAAATATTGTCTATGACCGTTAAGTTTTTGATAACCTTTTCTTCTTTTTTTCTTGAAAACTAATACTGTTTCGCCTTTACAATGTTTTAAAACTTTTGCTGTTACGGAAACGTTTAAAATAGGAGAACCAACTTCTACTTTATCTTCATTTTCTATCAATAATACTTTTTCAAAGTTTACATCACTGCCTTCTTCGTTTTCTAAACGGTTTACAAAAAGTTTTGTTCCTTTTTCAACTTTAAATTGTTGTCCTTGTATATCAACTACTGCGTACATCTTTTTTATGTTTATTAATGAATAAATAAAACTAAATTTTTATTTTTTTCGGACTGCAAAGTTACAACTTTATTTTTATTATTACAAATTTTTTTTCAGTTTTTTCAAAATAATTCTGACACTCCGGTAATTGTTCTTTATTTCGTACGATATTGTACTATTTTTTTCAAAAGTTAAATTTAAAACCAATTCCATTTGAATATAATTCAAATTTACTACTGACTGACTTATACTAAAACGCTATCAAATTAGCAAATAATATTATTTTAAAAAATCTACAATATGGCATTTAGACATGTTATTGTTGAAAAATATTGTTCAACCTTACCTACTATGGTATTATCTTCTTCTATAACTTACAATCCTTCTATTAATTTCTTTTAAATCCATCGCTTTATTTTTATATCACAAAAATACA
>JAITXI010000122.1 GCA_031284905.1 Bacteroidales bacterium | reverse complement strand
ATTGGTCGTAGTATATTTTAGAAAACTCTTCTAAAAATATTGAGGCGTACTGTTGTAAATATTTTTTATCTGAATGAACTTGTTTTATTACTTTTTGTATTTTGCTCTCTTGAAATTGGTATCGCGAAACTTCTAATACATAATCAATTAAATCCTTTTCATAGCCCTGTATTTCGTATAATTCATCAATGACAGCATTGATATTTGACAAAACTTTTTCATTTATCGGTAAACTTTCAGAGCGAACAACTTGTTTATAATATTCTTCAAACGGTTGTAAAAATTGATTGACCAAATTGATTAACTCATTTTTTGTTTTTTCGTTGGGTTCAATAATCGGAAATGATAGAAACTCTTCTTTATGAATTTCAGGGTAATAAATTCCCCAATTAGAAGTAGTTAAATATTGATAATAGGTAAATAAATCCGACATTAACAATGAATAAATCAAATTTATTTGCAATTCATTTTCTGTGTTAAATGATATTGCATTAACACTATCTCTAAATACACAATTTTCTTCAACTAATGAAACATTTATATACGTTTCGTGTTTTGTTCTTTTCCCAAAAAGAATTCTTTTCCCTTTAAATAATTCAACAGCACGACCTGCTTCCAAATAAACATCTTCTTTTGATAGTTTATCTGTATCTGCGTTTATGTATGTATAATATTTCGTTATCTTTGCATTTTTTAGTATTGGTAATCCAATTAAAAAATCAAAATATTGTTTTCTGTTCTTTTTTTCAGCTTCTTTTCCACCTTTCTTTATACCATTTCCACTATGAATATTGTGTTTTTCCAAATATGTGTCAAGCGTAGAACGCTCCTTCGTTTTTTGTACGAGTAGATTAAAGTCAAGCGCATTACCATATAAAGCAACTTTGAACATCCATTTGTATTTAATAAAATAGTCTTGTTTTATCTGCTTAATATCATTTTTTTCAAAAGTTAACATTTTATAGTTTTTGATAAAAACATTATGCTTCAAAGAATAATGATAAACGATATTATTTAATGTATTTTCTCCTCTTGCACTCTGATATTGCATAACCATTGCAGGATTGTCTGCTTTTTCAAATATTAATCTTCGGACACAAGATAAATCAAGACATTTTTTCAAATAAAAATCAGTTAAGAATCTTTCTTTGAATGAAGTTGCATTGTTATTGTAAAATGCTTTACTTGTAACAATTAAAGAGCAAATGGGGTTTGATTCTGAGAAATCTTTTGTACGCAGAAGAAAAGATTGAGCCAGCTGATAATCACTTACAATATTTTCAAGTTTATTTTCTTTCAAATATTTTACATGGATAGGGTCGTCACTACCATTTTTCCACGGTGGATTTCCTAAAATAAAATTTGGTTTTATTCCTTTTACAATTTGATTAAATAGATGTTCTGTATCAAAAAAGTTTGCTTGAAATAGATTTTTACCAATCAATGGGGGAAACTTATAAATACCAATATCTTTTGGCTCTTGATAGTCCAGCAAGGCAATGTAAATAGAAAAGCACGTTACTTTCAATGCTTCTTTATTTACATCTATTCCAAATAAGTTATCTTCTGCGATTCTCCTTATTTTTTCGCTGAATGCTTTTTCATCTTCTCGTCCATTCGATTGTATCTCTTTTTCAATCATTTTTCGTAGCGATTGCACAAGAAAAATACCTGAACCTACTGCCACTTCAAAAATTTTACACTCAGATGTTTTTGCGTTTGCAAGATAAGTATCTACGGTGTCAGATAAAATATAATCAACTAAAAATGGGGGCGTGTATACTGCTGAATTAAGTTTTTTGGTTTCTTCATTAATTAAAGATTCGTAAATGCCAGAAATCATTTCTACGGGGATTATAGAAAAATCAAAAATTTCAAAAAAATACCCATCAAACAAAGAATCTTTCCCTTGATATTCGCCACTAAAAACAGCTGCCAAAAATTCAGATTGTTCTTTATTTATTGTTGTATCTAATTCTTTGAATAACACACCGTTAAATCGTTGATTCAGATATTCGAAAAACTTATTTAATCTTTCAGGCTGAAGTATTAAATTATGAAAACATTTTCGTCTTTCATTTATATCTGCTCCTGATATAAATTCTGCTTTAATTTCAACTTCTCTATCTAATAAATATCGGACAAATATCAATCTTAATATCAAAGAATTAGCAAATTCTTCGGACAATTTCTGTTCCATTAAATGCAATCTTGCTTCTTTGATATTTTGAAAAAGTTTTTCATTCACCCTTTTTCTTGTTTCCTTGCTTTTATGTTCAATCAGATATTCTTCTTGCAACCATTTCCAAAAAAAACCACTTTCCAAATTCCAAAACGAAAATTTGTTTTCAATTTCTTGTGGCGATAACTCTAATCTTTCTAACTTGCTTTCTTTTTTAATGTATTGGAAAGCATTATAAACCTCTATATCTTTGTCTGTTACTACAAAAATAATGGGAGAATAGTCGAAAGACCAAACCTGTTTGTGAATTTCTTTTATACGTACTGCTGTTTCAGGTTGGGTTGCATCAAAAAATAAAACCAATGGCGTTTTATTAAACACATAATAAGCATCGGGACAAATAGAATCTAATTTTTGTTTAAGTTCCGACGAAAATCCATGAAAAACTCTGCCATCTTTTTCACTTCTAAAAAAGACAGCATCGTTTTGCAATAACTGCAACTGATTCAATATGTTTGCTAATTCTTTAGTCATCCTGATTTTACCCGCGATTTAGTACAAAGGTACAATAAATTATTGATTTCACTCTTGATATTTTTATTCTTTTGCCATTTTTGCCAATAATAATTCTTTCAATTTACCCAATTGTTGATTTTCCCTTTTCATTTTATCCATCGTATTTAAATGCAGAATCAAATAAAGGAGATATTTTCTTCAATATATCTGATGTCGGAAGAATAAAATCTAAATTCATCAAATTTTCTGATGTTATTGATGGATATGTTGATGCAATCATTTTGTTATAGTGCGCAAAGTTACAGAAATAAAAGGTGTTTTTAGCATAAAAGTTTACAAAAACCAGCATCCTT
>JAITXI010000138.1 GCA_031284905.1 Bacteroidales bacterium | reverse complement strand
TTTCTAATAAAACTCATAGTGTAAATATTATACACTATAAAATTACAAAAAAAATATCAAAATACCAAATTTATTTGACATTTTTTCTTGTAGTGTATATTTTATAGGGGGAAGTTAGGAAATTTATCATTTTTTCTATCCATAAGTTTCATTAAAAGGTGAATTAAGAAATTCATCATCAATTATTTCATTTACAAAGTCAATAAATAATTGTAAACCATCCTCTTTTACAAATGCCGACCATACTTTTTTACCGCGTTTTTTCTGTTTCTCTCCCTTATAAAAACGTATAAAAATTTCTTTTAAAGTGCCTTCTATGGCATCATTAATATTAGTGTGTTTTTTGCCACTCCACTCATCCGTGAAATAAAATTCCCCTCGCTTTTTTATTTCTATACAAGTTCCTAATCCCATATTGAGATTTTTATCGTTAAGACGTATGCCAATGCAGTGAAATTCGACGCCTTCCGATATTTCCAATATAACCGTTCCGTTCAGCACAGAAATTTCTTTTACGTTTGCTTCGGCAATTTGTATTGTATCTACTTTCTGTGCCTGTAATACAGCTGGTAACAATGCTAACATAAGAGCTAAAATGATTACTGCTTTTTTCATTGTAATTTTATTTTTCACAAAAGTACGCTTTTTTTCGTTATTCTCTGTCATCCGTCACAAAGTTTGAAATGTCGCACCTGACTTCAACAATGCGACACTAAAAAAATAGCAAAAATTGTAATACATTAATTTTCAGCAAACTATACATATTAAAAATTACACCTGCGACACCCAAAACATCTATAAATTTATTCCATACAATTGATATTTAAATAATTATAAAATTATAAAATTAAAATTGTCAAAGTCCCGAGTTACGGTTGTTGGACTGTATCAAATTACTCTACAATGAAACGATTACTTACTCCATTGACTTCATATAGATACATTCCTTTTGCATAACTTGATATGTTCAATAATATTTTATCAAAATCAAATCCAATTTGTTTGGTTTCAATTAGTTGCCCATTAATATTATATATGTGCATTACAGACATTTCTCCTTGTTTGAGTTGATAAGGCAAAGTAATAGTAGAACTTGCAGGATTTGGAAATGGTGATAACGAATTTGAAATATTAGTAGGCTTAATACCGGAAGGAACTTCGCCGGGAACAGAATAAATTTCAACTTGTTGATTTGTTGTGTTTCCATTATAGTATTCTTTGCTTACCAATAGACGCAAATGGTTGTTTGCAATATGCAAAGATGGGTATACATATATATAATTAGCAAAACCAAAATCTTTAATAGTAGTGCCATTTTGATTACAGAGAATTAGATTTTGGTTTGTATTATCGTGTGATATGTAATCCGTCTTTTCGTATCTAACTAAAAACTCATAATTATTGTCGGTGTTAAATGTTTTTTGAGACCTTGAAACTGACAATACTTTATAACCAGAAGGAGGTGTAAAGTTATATGTATTATTGGAGTTTACAGAATAATCCGCATTGTAAATCTTAACATTGTAAGAATTGTTGATAATAGTTGCCACATAGTAACAACCAGAAGGATAAAGACTTGACTCATAATAAAAATTGCCTTGCCAAGTCATATATTCATCAAATGTATGTTCCAAATTGATTTGAGCTTTCGTGCTCTGTGATAATAGTAACATTAGTACCATTAAATTTGTGTAAAATAATTTTTTCATCTTGATATAATAATTTATATTTCCTACTCGTATGGCTTTTCGGTGTCGCCCCGTTTTTAAAATGGTTTCTGGCTCCATTTATATTTTTTTTCTAAGAAACTGTCTAAAAATGTTAATAAAAAAATGAGAATCAGTTTTGAAAATTAGATATAATATTGTATATTTGTGATTATCAAGCAAATAATTACAAATGATAAATACAAGCAATTATCCAACAAATCTAACCGACTCTCAATATTCTGCAATATTAGCAATAATAAATGATAATCGCAAAGGAAAATATGATATTCGTTCTATTTTTGACACACTTTTTTATTTGATAGAAACTGGTTGCCAATGGCGTATGCTTCCAAAAGATTTATCACCATGGAAATTGGTTTATTATTATTTTTCAAAATGGAAAAACGATGGAGTATTTGAAAAAATAAATGAAGTTTTAAGAAATCAAGCTCGTCAGAAACGAAACAAAAAAATATCTCCTAGTATTGGATTAATTGATAGTCAGAGGGTAAAACTACAAGAATCGGAGGTGAAGAACGCGGTTTTGATGGAGGAAAAAACATAAAAGGTCGTAAAAGACACATTATTACAGATAGCTATGGACTATTATTGTCAGTTATGGTTCATGCTGCCAATGAACACGATGGTAAAGCTGGATTTAAAGTAATAGAAACTTTGAATTATCGCTTTGATAGGATGAAAAAAAATTATGCAGATGCTGGTTACAGAGGAGAATTAGTTAATAAAAAAAAATTGGTTGGAATATGGAAAAATCAACTAATTTTAAACTGTTACCTAAACATTGGGTTGTTGAAAGAACTTTTTCGTGGTTGGAAAATTCCAAACGATTGGCAAAAGATTATGAATACACGATAACCTCAAGC
Source organism: Bacteroidales bacterium (assembly GCA_031284905.1). Classification (GTDB taxonomy): domain Bacteria; phylum Bacteroidota; class Bacteroidia; order Bacteroidales; family ML635J-15; genus Bact-19. The sequence continues at coordinate 3,278 of JAITXI010000138.1, read as the reverse complement.
GTTGCTATGATTCATTTAGCTTTTATTGCTCTGATGCTTAATAGATTAATTTTTTTATGATTTTTAGACAGTTTCTAATATTTATGCCAAATAGTTCCAACCGTTCTTCGTGTCTCACGTTGCAAAGATACACTTTTTGGGGAAACTGTCGCTCGCGTTCTGCCATCTGTTACGTCAGCCGAAATGCCGCAGTCTGTGTCGTCCGTTGTACACAAAACTTGCAAGTACGCACGTCTGCAGATGGACACTAACCTTAACTTTGCAAAAAAGTAATCGTAAAATAAAAATTGTTAATTTTACGGCGTTTGTCTGCGGGCGGTGTAAAGGTTACGTCTGACGAAAGTTTCACAGTATTGTCTGCGCTGTTGGAGACAATTTTTATTTAGTCCATGTTTCTATGGCATCAATAAATTGAGATTGTTGGTCAATAAAAACATAGTGAGAACAATTGTCAAGATATTTCATATTGGTTTCTCCCAACAGATTTTGGATTTCCTTCACTTGGTTTGTTGAGTAGAGTCCGTCATCTTTGCCATATAAACCATAAATTTTTATATTGTTCGCTTGTAAGTTTTTTATGTTTGTTGTCAGGTTAATGGTGGTATATTTTTCATTTTTATAAAACCCTTGTGTTGCTTGATAATCCATTTGAGAAGCATATTTTGTCAAAAGGGTATCTGATTTGAATTTTGAATATATGATTTTTGCTTCTTCTGTAGGATTTTTTGGCGAATAAAATCCATTTTGCATAGCGTGCATCAAACTATAAGAACAATATTCAAGTGAGTTTTTGTCCATATTTTCAAGCATGGCAATATAATTAAGGTTAATGTTGTCATTTTTAGTTTGATAAATAGTTTTTGAATTTGATACTATAGTTTTAAGCGTTTCCTGTAAGTAAATAGGCGCTCCTACAAGGATAATTGATTGAATTTTTTCGGGATATTTTTCAGCAAATAATGTTGCAACTATACCCCCAAAACTATGTCCGATTAGTGTGGATTTCACAAGTCCATATTGCTGATAAATAGCATTTAAGTCGTTAAAAGTTTCTTGGAACGTAAATTGTGTATTCGGGTCTTTGCTACGTCCTTCTCCACGTCTGTCATATACGATAACATAAAAACCTTTATCTGCAAATTGCTGTGCTGTTGTGGCTTCAAAATTTGCACAATTGTACCCCGGTCCTCCATGAAGAAAGATAATTGGTTTGTCTTTGGTATTACCAAAAGTTTTCGTGTAAACACTCTGTCCATTAGCAAACACTGTCGCTAATAATAACATTGTCGAAATAATGATTGTTCTCATCTCTTTTAATTTAATTATTTCTATTAATTTTCTAAAAAAAATATATTTTTGTTATCTACTGTCAATTGACAGAAAATTGTCAAACCGTGTCGACCGCTCTCTGTCGTCCGCTGCAAAGTTACGAATTTTTGCAGAAACTGTCAAACGTGTTCTGTCGTACGTCACGCTAGATGAAAAACCGCAGTTGGTGTCGTCCGTGTACAGAAAACCTGCAAGTACGCACGTCGGCAACTGGACACTAACAAAGAAATTGTTGTAACAAAAACTACTTTTTTGACATTTTTCCATGCAATAATATTTTTTTACAAATTTAATATTATTTCTATAATTCACAATCATTTTTCGGAAAGTATTTTAAACGAATAGCAAGTTGCTCGCCAAAGGAGTATCGAAAGAAATAAAAAACAGATGAAATTACTTTTTTTTTTATTGATAATAGTCAAAATGTAATAGCAATTCTGACGGTGAAAAATATGTTATTATTTCATTTTCCATCGCTTTTTTTGATTACAAATTTAATTATTCATTTCTTGTTTTTTAGAATTTATTTTTGCTTGTCCCCATAAAATACGTCTGTCCCCATTATTGCCCTTGTTCAAAAGCCTTTCGCATAAATGAGAGCCGACAAAACCTGTACCACCAGTAATTAAAATTCGTTTCATATATCAAACACTTTTTCTCCTTGTTCGTTAATAATATTTTTCGTATTATCAAATTTCGTTACCAACGAAAAACCATTATAAAATGGCTCTATTGATAAATAACGCTCGGCATAAATAGCATTTCCGTTTTTGTTAATGTGAAACCAACCATCTTTGTCTTTGGCTGTTGCAAAGTTTTTGTGAAAAACACCCAAATCTAAAAACTCTTTGTCATTTAGATAATTTCCGTTGAAATCAATATGTTTGAAAATTCCGTTTTGAAGTTTTACACAAGCAATACCGTCTTTGAAATCGCCTGCATACAAATATTTTTCGAAATAAATTCTATTGCCATTCAAGTCAATATGAAAATAATTATTTTCAAAATTTCTGACAGTACATAAATTTTCTTGAAAATTGCCTGTCCAAGCGTAGTTTTCAGGGTAGGCTCTTTTGCCCGTTTCTGTAATATGAAACCAATCTTGCTCTTGCATAACGACAGCACGATTACAATAAAAGCCGAAAGTTCGCGTGTATCTCTCCTGATAAAGCGAATTTCCGTTGCTGTCAATATGGTACGCCCCTGTTTCGTCTTTTACAGGCGCAAGTCCGGGCGTGTGAAATTTCAGAACTTCGATAAATTTTTTATCGAAAATTGGTTTTCCTTCACAAAGGAAATGGGTATTGTCGGAGGAAACGACTATTTGTTGATAGTTCATAATTTTTCAAATATTAAAATAGTTTGTAAATCATTGAGTTGTATATCCTTTTGAAAAATAAACCCTACTTGTTGGACACAATTTATATATTCTGTTGATTTTCTTTCGTAACTTTCGCACATTGCAGCCATATTCAACGAAAGCAAGGACAAGTCAATAGTGATTTTATCCGTACAATTTTCAATTATATACAAAGTTCCGTTTTGAGGCAATGCCTTAAAACAATTTTTCAAAATCAAATTTACTTTTTCGTCGTCCCAATCGTGCAAAATTCTTGATAAAATAATTGTATCAGTAAGTGGAGGTATGTCTTCAAAGAAATCCCCCGCTATTGTGCTTATATTTTCAATATACACATTTTCAATTACCTTAGGCAAATCGAAAAGATAACAGTCGATTTGCGGATATTTTGCTTTTATAGTGTTGATTGCTGCACCGTACCCACCGCCAACATCTATAATAGATTTATGTTTGCTGAAATCTACCAAATCGGGCAAAGTTTTGTAATCATCTCTTGCATATTCAAACATTGCCTTGTGATAATTATCCAATTTTTCGGGGTGGTTGTTGAGATAATCAAAAAAGTTATCGTTATAAATATTTTCAAATG
>JAITXI010000107.1 GCA_031284905.1 Bacteroidales bacterium | reverse complement strand
GGCATTTATCATATATTAATAACTGCCGAAAATAATTGTTCTAACACTTCAATTATTAACGTTAGTCTATATTCTCCAATTTCGGCAATCATTGACACTGAATTTCCCAATTTAGAAATATGCGGTTTATCAACATGTTCACTTAATGCAGTTCTTATTAATGAAAATTATTTCGGTCATTGGGAAAGTCCGAATGCTAATGTTGTTTTTCAAGATCCAAATATTGCAAATACCTGTGTTACAGTTGAAAACTACAATACTCCTTATTCATTTATCTGGAAAACTGATGTTGTCGGAATGCCTGTTGGCTTCTGTCAATCTACTGATACTCTTTCAATTACATTTTTAGAAATTCCCATTATAACTGTTCAATCAACACCTGCATCTTCTGTTGGAACAGTAGATGGAACAGCAAGTGTTTTAACAAATCCAAATCACAATATTTTATGGAGTACAAACGACACAACAGCAACTATTTCAAATTTACTCGCGGGGACTTATAGCGTTACCGTTTCCAACGGAATTTGTGAAAATTCAAGCTCTGTTTTTGTTGATTATTTAACAATTATTCCATCGGAAGACAGCAATATCTCTATTTCTATCTATCCAAATCCAAATAATGGTATTTTCACCATCAAAATAAATGATATTGACAATTTTGAAAAATATCAAATTATCAGTGAATTAGGAACTCTAATTTTAGAAGATAAAATTGTTTCAAATCTTACAAATGTGAATATCAACAATTTATCTGCCGGAACATATTTTGTGAAATTAATAAGTAGAAATGGTGAAATTTTTGATAAAATCATTGTAAACTAAAAATTCTCATCATTCTTTCAACTTTTTAATAATAGAATCTATCATTTTTATATTTTCTAATAGTTGCTGTAACTTTTCGAGATTATTTTCTTCTTCAGAAATTGATAAATCTTTTAATAATTTTTCTTTTTGTTCGGATATAATACAAATTTTATATCTTTTGAAAAGATCTTTTAAATTTTCTCTCGCCAAATCAACTTCCGGAATAATGGCATGACCACGTTTTTTCCACAAAGCACTTAATTTATCTTTCTCATAAAAAATTTCTGCCGAAAATTCTGATATTTCCGGATCTTGATTATTTGTAAAACTAAGTGCATCTAATGCCAATCCATTATTAATTTTATTCTCTACTAATTTTAATATTTTATCAAACAATGGATTTTTTAATGTTAAATCATCATTTTTTAAATTTGAAAAAATATAATTAGAAATAGTTTTATCGTTCTGCATTATTTCTTCTCCAAATAATAATAATGTTTTAATCATCTCTTTTTCAGACGCATATAAAATCGAAGAAATAGAATTTTGAATAACTTTAGAATAATTCTCTACCTTTGGAACAGACTTTTGTTGTTGAACAATTAATTTTTTCTGATTTTCTGTATCTTTTTCCTGTAAATATTTATCAATTTCTTCCTGAATCGAAGAAACTCTTATATTAAAAATTTCAGAACATCTTTGTGCATATAATTCTCGTTTTAGTTCTGTTTTGATTAATGCTATCGAACGAGCTGTTTCTGAAATAAATTCTGATTTTTTACTAATATCGTTTTTTGTTTCTTGTTGAAAAAAATTCGACTTAAATTCAATAATATCTTGTTCGTGATTATTAATATAATCTAAAGTAGCACGACCGCCATATTTTCTAACAAAAGAATCAGGGTCATCATTATCCGGAAATAAAACGATTTTTACATCAAGTCCTTCTTCCAACAAAATATCCATTCCTCGATTTGATGCTTTTATTCCTGCGGCATCTCCATCATAAAGCAACGTAACATTGTGAGTTACAGAATGTATCAATTTTGTTTGCTCTACAGTCAAAGACGTTCCCGAAGATGCAACAACATTTTTTATTTCAGATTGATACAACGACAAAACGTCTGTATATCCTTCTACGAGGAAACATTTATCTTGTTTGCGAATTTCAGGTTTTGCTTGAAAGAGTCCGTATAAAATTTTACTTTTATTATAAACTTCCGAATCCGGCGAATTTAGATATTTTGCAACAGTTTTCTCATTTGTAAGTATTCTTCCACCAAAACCCTGAATTTTCCCTGATTGTCCAAAAATCGGAAACATAACTCTTCCATAAAATCTATCTATATTTCCATAATCGTTTCCAATAGTTAATCCAACAGTTTTTAGAAAATCCAAATTATGTCCGGCTTTTATCGCAGCTTCCGTGAAATCATTTTTTTTCGCCAAACAATATCCTAATTGAAATTCATTAATGATTTCATCAGTAAATCCTCTTTCTTTAAAATAACTCAATCCGTACAATTTCCCTTCCTCTGTATTTTGAAGATTTTTATTAAAATATTCTGCTGCAAATTGGTTTACTATCAGCAGACTTTCCGTTTGTGAAGCCTTTATTTTTTGTTCATCTGTTAATTCTTCTTCAATTACCGGAATATGATATTTGTTTGCCAAATATGTCAATGCTTCCGGATAAGTAAATTTTTTTAATTTCATCAAAAAATTTACTGAATTTCCACCTTCACTACAACCAAAACATTTATAAATATTTAAAGATGGAGAAACTGTAAAAGATGGCGTTTTTTCGTTATGAAACGGACAGAGTCCTTTAAAAATCACACCCGATCTTCGTAAAGTTACAAAATCTGATACAACTTCTTCTATTTTTGCTACTTCAAAAATTTGGTTTACCGTTTGCTGAGAAATATACATCTGCAAAAAGCTAAAATTATAAATAATTTTTCAAAATAATATATCCTGTGCTATCAATATTACTTTTATTCATATCTCTGTCGTAAATATAGAATTTATACATGATAGTATCATTTGGATTAATAGGAAAAGTTTCGTCTAAATATCTCAAAACAATTTCTCCGCTTAAGACTTTTCTATTACCGGTAGTTGAAAAAACAGGAATTCTGTAATTAAGCAAATAACCTTCGTTAAATTCTATCCTATTTGGTATTGAATTAATAATTTTATATTTTTCCAGAAAGACTGTTTTATTAGCAGTTGAATCTGTCCCAAAACCAATATTTCCGTCTCCATCTACAAATTCAAATTTCAATGTTCCACGCAACAAATGATTAAAATCGACAGTATCTTTCAAAGAAAATTTCGTAAATGTTATTGTCGGTGTAGTTGAAACGATTTTAGGTCTTTCGCAACTTTCTATAAATAAAACAAATAAGAAAAATATGACAAAAAGAAAATATTTCTTCATCTTTTTTATAAACATTTACAAAGTTATTAGAAAATCTGCAATTTTTTATAATTATTTTTCACTATTTTTGTTTTGCATTAATTTTGCTATCAGTAATTGCATAAAAACAATACATTTCCTATATAAATTTTGGAGTAAATTTTTATTCGTCTGTGTGTAAATTGAAAAATTTCATGTATATTTGCAAAAAAATTTGAATGAACAAATGGATACAATTTAGTATAGAATTCGCTAATCAACGCTCATATCTTGATAATTTGTTTCAGGTTTATCTAACAATTTCCGATGGAATTATAGAAATAAACGATGAAATTTGGAGCAGAGTTGAAAAAGCGTATTTTTACATTCCGATAGGAATGCATCGTTTGGTAAAAAAAATAAAAAACTCAATCTTGTATGCCGTTAGATATGCGTTCAATCAAATTAAATGTATATGAAAGAATAAACAAATATTATGAAAAACAAATTTATCAAAGAATATTTCGATTTTTCAAGCAGGGAACGCAATGGTATTATTGTTTTAGCAATCATTTTAGTTGTCATTATTATTTTTAATTATACTTTGCGTTTTATTAATACTAACAGAAAAATAAATTATGAAAAATTTGAAAATCAAATTAATAGCTTCACCGTAGCGCAACAACCAACTATAACAGAACATGAACTTTTCTTTTTTGACCCAAATTTTGCAACTGAAGAAGATTTTCTTAAATTAGGGTTTTCAAACAAAACTATTAAAAGTATTTTGAATTTTAGAAACAAAGGTGGTAAATTCTATAAAGTTGAGGATTTTCAGAAAATTTATAATATCAGCGAAGAAGAATTTGAACAAGTAAAAAATTATATAATTATTCAAAATCATTCAAATAAAAAGAAATATAATAAAAAAGAAAAAATTGAAAACATACACAGTTTTGACCCTAATATTGCAACAAAAAAAGAATTAACAGAACTCGGTTTTCAAGATTGGCAAGTAAAAAATATAATTAATTACAGAGAAAAATTTGGATATATAAATACAAATAATTTCTCAAAAATTTACGGAATTGATAAAAAAACTTTCGATAAATATAAAAATTATCTTGAAGTTAATGATGATAGCATTTTAAATTCTGCCAATTCTCAAAATCCATCAAAATTTATAAAAAAAGAAAATGTATATATAAATCTAAATACTGCAACCGCCGAAGAATTGCAGAAAATTTCCGGAATTGGACCTTCATTTTCCAACCGAATTATTGAATACAAAAACAAATTAGGAGGTTTTATTAATGAAGAACAATTAAAAGAAATTTATGGTTTTACAGACGAATTATATAATTCTATAGAAGAAAATATTTTTATTGACGAAATTAATATTAAAAAAATCAATATCAACACAGCAGATTATATGAAATTAATTTCACACCCATATATTGATAAAGCGAATGCTAATTTAATCCTAAATTACAAAAAATTTGCAGGTAAAATAAATTCCATAGACGAATTAGTTAAACAAAAAGCTATAACCGAAGAATTTTACGACAAAATCAAACCATATCTAAAAACAGAATAATGAACAACAAAGACCTCGACAAAATAAATTTATCAAAAAACGAAATTAGTCGTATTAAATCGTTGTCAATCAACAAGTTTAGAAATAAAGAAAATTTATTTATTGTTGAAGGAGATAAAATTGTAAATGAATTAATAACAACAAACGCAAAAATTAAATATCTCATTCATACAGAAGAATTTAAACATAATTATCAGCATATTGAGACTAAAATTATTTTAACAGATAAAGCCAAAATAAAAAAAATTTCAAATTTAAAAAATCCACAAAATGTTGTTGCAGTAGTTGAAATAGAAGAAGTTTCTTTAAAAATTGAAATGTTGAAAGAAGAACTTACGCTAGCAATTGATAATATTCAAGACCCGGGAAATCTTGGAACAATTATTCGTATTTGTGATTGGTTTGGAATAAAAAATATAATTTGTTCAGAAGCCAGTGTTGATGTTTATAATTCAAAAGTAATTCAAGCAACGATGGGAGCTTTTTTGAGAGTAAATGTTTTTTATCAAAATCTTGAAGAATTTATAATAAAATATAAAGAAATAACAAATAATAATTGTTATGGAGCTTTTCTCGAAGGCGAAAATATTTATAAATCTGAAATTTCTAATAATTGTTTATTAATTTTAGGAAACGAAGGCAATGGAATTTCTAAAAAAATAGAGAAATTAATTGATAAAAAAATACTCATTCCTCCTTTCTATCCAACTGAAAAACACGCTGAATCGCTAAATATTTCTATAGCAACAGCAATTATATGTAGCGAATTTAGAAGGAAAGGAAAATAAATTTTAATTTTTGGAATAATATTTGTAATTTTGCGCGACAAATACACTTTATGAAAAAAGCGACATTAATAATTAAATATTTTATCGGGATAAGTTTGACAGTAATGCTTATAGGGGCTTTCAGTTCTTGTAATAACAACAATAACGAGATTTTTCATCTCGAAGGAACTTATTGGACAGCTTCTTGGAACGAAAGCGAAAATATAGTTGATTGTTCTTTAACTTTTGGTGATAAATTTTGTATTATAGAAATTTATGATAATAATGGAGAAGCTGCCCCTGTTTTTTTAAATTATCTATACCACAACAAAACTTTGATTGTTAATATAGCACCTGAAAGAATGGATATTATAGATATATATACTAACAGCTTTACTTGGAATAATTTTCCTTTTACAGAACCACCTTTTGGCTATAACGTCACTTTTCATAGGAAAAATACTAATTAAATATTTTGGAGGAAAATAGAAAATCGTGTTAAATGAAAATTTGCAAAAATTATCACTTAATATCGAAATTATCTCTAATCTGTTCTATCTTCAAATGACGGTTGAGCGAATATGTAGAGTCGGTTACCTCTAAATATTCATACATTGTCAAACATTTTTCATTTAATTGATTTCTATCTTCTTGTTTCATACTTTCTGCTATAATAAAAAATATATCGGTAAGTTTCTCTAAATTTTCGTTATTAAATCCTTTTTCTGTTTCAAGCATTTTTATCAAATCATTTGTATCAATTGCGATTAATGCTTTAATATCTAATCCTAAGTCTCCACTTATTGCTTCATTTGTGATTTCAATAACACTATTTTCTTGTTTTTGATTTTTCAGATTAAATAATCTTACAAGCAATTTCCCTAAAACTTGTCCAATTAATTCTACTTGTCTTAATAAATAATCCCTTTGTTCCATATTTTATGTTTTTTTAGCACACAGATGACATATTATTATATTTTGTTTTGATAATATCTCAAACTTATGTTAAAATATCTCATTTCTCAGATATGTACCGATTCGTTATGAGCATTAGCCGCAGCTTCCATTATTGCTTCCGACAAACTTGGATGCGGGTGAATTGATTTTATTAAATCTTTTGCTTTTCCGTTTAGTTTTTTCAAAACAACCATTTCAGCTATCATTTCGGCAATATTATCACCTATAATGTGAGCACCCAACAATTCGTCTGAACTTACATCAAAAATCAATTTTACAAATCCATCTTTATTTCCTGCAGCAGTTGCTTTTCCTGATGCTGTAAAAGGAAATTTTCCGATTTTATAATTTATTCCCTTTTCTTTTACTTCTTTTTCTGTTAATCCTACCGAAGCAATTTCCGGCGTTGTATAAACACAAGATGGAATATTTTCATAATCTATTATTTCAGGATTTAATCCGGCAATAGCTTCAACACAACAAATTGCTTCCGCAGAAGCGACATGTGCCAATGCCGGTCCATGAACTATATCTCCAATTGCAAAAATATTTTCGACATTAGTTTTATAAAAATCATTAACTATGATTTTACCTTTTTCTGTAATAATGCCAAGATTTTCTAAACCAATATTTTCTATATTTGTTGTAATACCAACAGCTGATAACACAATATCACAAATGATTTGTCCTTCTCCTTTTTTATCAGTATAATTCACAAAACATTTATTATCAACAATTTGAACATTATTTACAGAAGTTCCTGTCATTATATTCATTCCAATTTTTCTAAAAGAACGAGATAATTGTTTTGAAACGTCCTCATCTTCCAATGGAACGATTTCGGGAAGAAATTCAACAAGTGTTATATCAGTTCCTAAAGATTTATAAAAAAAAGCCAATTCAGTTCCAATTGCTCCGGAGCCAATCACAACCATAGATTTAGGTAATTTGTCCAAACTTAATGCTTCACGATAACCAATAATAAATTTACCATCTTGTTTAAATGCAGGAATATCTTTTGACCGTGCACCTGTTGCCAAAATAATTTTTGAAGCACTAATAATTTCTTCAGAATTATCTGATTTTAAGACAGATATAGAATTTTTGTCAATTAATTTTCCATAACCGAAAATCACAGAAATTTTATTTTTTTTTAACAAAAATTCAATTCCTTTATTCATAGAGGCTGCTACTTCTCTACTTCTTTGAATGATTTTTTCAAAATCAGGTTTCACTTCATCGTTAGAAATTATTCCATAATCGGAAGAATGTTTAAAATAATTAAACACCTGAGCCGATTTCAAAAGTGCTTTGGTTGGAATACAACCCCAATTTAAACAAATTCCACCTAATTCGGATTTTTCCACAACTGCCACATTCATACCTAATTGAGAAGCTCTTATGGCTGCTACATATCCCCCGGGACCACTTCCTAAAACTATTAAATCAAAATTCATATAAATTATTTTAAAATATTTGTCAAAGTTACAAAAAAATTATGTATCTTTGTATAAAAAAGTTACTTATGGATAGATGTATTTTAGTTCCTTATGATTTCAGTAATGAATCTGATTTCGCAATTCAACACGCTTACGAATTTGCTAGCAGAAGCGGTCTTTCTATAAAGTTAATTCATGTCGTTAATTCAGAAAAAGAAATTTTTGACTGGAAAATTGAAATAGAAAAAGTAATAAAAAAAATTCCTAACGAAAAAAAAATAAAAATTACAGCAGAAGTTAGAGCTGGAAAATTATTCGATACAATTTACAATTACGGTTTAGAAGTAAATACATATCTCGCAGTTATGGGAACTCATGGAGAAAAAACGCTCCATAAAGCAACAAGATTAATCAAACAATTTGTTAAAATTCCTTTTGTTTTAGTTCAGCGACCAATCTTGACAAATAATTTTGATAAAATTTGTGTCCCAATTACTGATGATAAAAAATTACGTTCTAAAATTCAGTGGATTAGACATTTGGAATGTTTATTTAAAAACAAAGTTTTTTTATGTCCGGTAAAATATAAAGACACAGACCGCTACGAAGAAGTATATAAAAATGTACAATTTGCAACAGATGTCTTTGAAGAATATGCAATAGATTTTGACATTCATTGGATTTCAGAATATAATGCTACAGACGAATTATATAACTATATGTATGAAATAGACCCGTATCTCGTGTTATTTATGACTTCGCAATACAAAAAAATTGTTTTCGACCTGAAAATTCCTCAAAACATTGAATTTGCAAAGAAAATTCCTGTTATGTGTGTAAATTATAGAACCGATATTAAAAAAATTGGAGGTTTTAATTAAATCACAAATTTTTATTAACAAATAAAAAGCGGAATTTATTTCCACTTTTTTTATTTATTCAAACATTTTATAACTTTGTAGTCTATAATGATAAAAAATATTGAAAATAAATAAAAAAATAATAATATTAGTCATTATTTTTGTTTCTATTTGTAATTTGAGTTTTTCTCAATTCTATAACGGACATCAAATGAATTTCGGGAAAAACAGAGTTCAATACGATAAATTTGAATGGTATTATTATCGTTTCAATCGTTTTGATACATATTTTTATTTGGGTGGCAATGAAACCGCTTTAGCCACAGAAAAAATTGTAAATGAAGCTATTACAGATATTGAAAATTATCTTGGACAGAAATTATCAAAACGAATTATTCTCATTCTTTATCAAAATTTATCCGATTTTCGACAAAGCAATATCGGATTAGAAACAGGAAGTGCTAACGGAGATAATTTAGGAGGAATTTTTAAAATTTCCGATAATATTATTTTTATTTATAACGAAGGAAGTCTCGAACAATTTAAAATTTCAATAAAAACTGCAATTGCAAAAATTATTCTTAATGAAATGGTTTTTGGCTCAAATTTGAGAAATAAAATTGCAAATAATGCTTTAATAAGCGTTCCTAATTGGTATATTGAAGGTTTAGCAGCTTTGATAGCAGAAGATTGGAATACAGATGATGAAAATCAGGCAAAAAATATCATTAGTGTTCTGAAAATAAAAAATATGAATTTCCTAAATTCTAACGAAAGTACAATTGTAGGAAAATCAATTTGGCACTTTATTTCTACGGTTTATGGGAAAAAAGTTATACCAAATTTAGTATATCTCACCAGAGTTACAAAAAATGTTGATAATGGATTTCTTTACGTTTTAGGATTACCATTCAAAACTTTTCAAGATAAATGGCTCGAATTTTATAAAATTCAATATCAAAATTTTGATGAAACAGCCGAAAATCCGGATGGAAAATCCTTAAAAATTAAAAATCGAAAAGAAACTGAAACCTATCAAATTGCAAATAGTTATAATTCACAATTAATCGCTTGGGCAGAAAATAAATCAGGACGATATTATGTGAAAATATTAGACCTAAATACTAACAAAACAAAAACTATTTTTCGCCGAGAACATAAATTGGAACAAATTACAGATTATTCTTATCCAATTTTGAAATGGCATCCGTCAGGAAAAATACTCGGATTTATCATTGAAAAAAAAGGTCAAATATATTTTACCACATATAATATTGAAAATAAAGAGCTTAAAGAAATCGAAATGACTTCTTTAGAAAAAATTACAGGATTCGACTATTCTAATGACGGACAATTACTAGTATTTTCAGCTTTCAATAACGGACAAGCAGATTTATATTTATTCAACATCGCTGCGAATACAATCGAAAATCTAACCAAAGATATTGCAGATGATTTTCAACCCTCATTTATCAATAAATCAACACAAATAATTTATTCTTCTAATCGAAAAATAGACGAAGAATCAGGTTTAATTGAAACTCAAAGATTTACAAATATTTTCGTTTACAATATAAAATCTAAAAAAATAGAACAAATCACCGACTCCGAAAATAGCTCTGAAACAAATCCATATTTTTTAAATGGTCAATATTTATATCTTTCCGATGAAAATGGAATAAAAAATTTATATTCTTCAAAAATAGATTCCGCAATTACTTTTATCGACACATTAACTCACTATTCTCATTTTTTAAATTCATCTCAACTTACAAATTTCAAGTATAGTATAAAGGACATTAATTTCGATAAATTTTCAGAAGAATTTTCATTTATTTATAAAAATAATAATAAATATAATTTTCAATATTACTCAAATCTGCCAAAGAAAGTTGAACAAAGTCAGAAAAACGGATTCCGTAAATTGTTTGAGAAACAAAATTCCCAGACTCAAAATACTACTCAAATTTCTGTTATTCAGGAAAATATAATAAAAAAAAATTATGACAATCCATTAGATGAACCTATAAATATAAACAATTATTCGTTTGAAAAAGAAGCTATCGAAAATAATAAACTTTCAAAAGAAACAGAACAGCAAAAAAAGTCAGAAAACGATAAACCGGAACAAGAAAAAAAATTAATAACACATAAATATTTCACTACTTTTTACATAAATAATGTTGTAACGCAGATAGATTTTGGTTTTCTAAATAATTCGTACCAACAATTTACAGGAAGTGCATTTTATTTTAATCCCGGATTTAATTTAATATTTAAAGTTGGTACTCATGATTTGTTTGAAAATTACAGAATCACTGCAGGAGCACGTTTTGCTGGTAATTTTGATAGTAACGAATATTTAATTTCTTTTGAAAACTTAAAAAAACGTTGGAACAAACAAATAGTTTTACATCGTCAGGTTTTAGAAAATGATGTTGCAAATAATAAGAAAATAAAAACAGTTGCTCTCGAAGGTTTTTATATTATGCGTTATCCGTTTTCGCAAGTTAGTGCAATACAATTTACGGCTAATATTCGTCAAAACAAAGCTACCTTCTTATCAATTGATATTCCAAGTTTATTAGAAAAAGATTATTTTGAATATTGGGGAGGACTAAAAACCGAATACATTTTTGATAATACGAAAAAAATCTCGACAAATATTTTGTCGGGGTCAAGAATTAAAATATTTGGAGAATTTTTCAATATGCTTAATAAAAAGAAAACCGATTTATTTGTTTTTGGAGGAGATGCCAGATATTATTTACCAATTTATAAAAATTTTATTTTTGCAGCTCGTTTGGCTACAAGTTATTCTTTCGGACATTCAAAATTAATTTACTATCTTGGCGGACTTGATAATTGGATAAATTTTGGAAGAAAATATCCAACTTTTGACGATGGAATTAGAATTAATACAGATGAAAATTATGTTTATCAAGCTGTTGCAACGAATTTAAGAGGATTTTCTCAAAATATCAGAAATGGCTGTAATTTTGCAGTTGTAAATGCCGAACTTCGTTTACCAATAATTTCATTTTTATTTCCACGTCCGATAACAAACGATTTTTTAAGAAATTTTCAAATCATAGGATTTTTTGATGTCGGCAGTGCTTGGAGTGGACTGCATCCATTTTCCGGAAATAATGCCTATCAAGACGATGTCTATGATTATAATTCAGTTTCTGTTACTATTCATAATAATAATTATCCAATTGTTTCAGGATTTGGTTTTGGAATCAGGTCTTCAATTTTCGGTTATTTTATTCGCGTAGATTACGCATGGGGACTTGAAAATAATAATTTACTTCCACCAATGTACTATTTTTCACTCGGATTGGATTTTTAAAGAAAACAGACGAAAAGAGAAACAGCCATAATGACAGGAAGAGAAACATCTGATGCTTGTGGTACTCAAATTATTGATTTTGTTTCTTGTTGTACACCTGAGAAAAGTATTATTCAAAACTAAAATTCTGATTTTACACAAGAAATAAAAATCTATTCAAATCCCACAATAGAAATTTTTACAATTTTTAACATCGAAAATGCAACAATTACAATATTTAATTCGTTAATGAAAGAAATTCTAAACAAACAAAATGCGACAATTTTACAGAAATAGATTTAAGTAACGAACCAATCGACATATATTTTGAGAGAATTATAGATGAAGAGGAAGTTGTACTTAAATAAGTTGAACGTCTTTGGTTGTAAATATTGTTAATGTAGTGTGAATTTTTTTTATCTTTGTATCAAATTTTAAAATAATATTTCATGAAGGTTCCAATGGTTAATATTCACGCAGAATATTTAAAATTAAAAGAAGAAATTGATAAAAATATTCTTAAAGTTATTAATAATTCTGATTTTATCAATGGAGAAGAAGTGAAAGAATTTCAAGCCGAGTTAGCTTGTTATTTGAATGTTAAGAATGTCATCACATGTGGTAATGGTACAGATGCACTTCAAATTGCTTTAATGGCATTGGATTTACAGCCCGATGATGAAGTAATAACTTCTGATTTTTCTTTTATTGCTACTGCAGAAGCTGTTGCTTTTTTAAAATTAAGACCTGTTTTTGTTGATGTTTACGAAGATACCTATAATATTAATGTAGAAAAAATAGAAGCGGCAATTACTCCTAAAACTAAAGTCATAGTTCCCGTGCATTTATTTGGACAATGTGCAGATATGGAAAAAATTATGTTGATTGCAAAAAAATATAATTTATTCGTTATTGAAGATACAGCACAAGCAACAGGTTGTGATTATTTTTTTTCAGATGGAACATATAAAAAAGCAGGAACAATTGGAGATATTGCTTGTACATCGTTTTTCCCTTCTAAAAATTTAGGCTGTTATGGCGATGGTGGTGCTATTTTTACAAATGACGAAACGCTTGCCGATAAAATAAAAATGATAGTAAATCATGGTTCTAAAATAAAATATTTTCATGAAATTATTGGAGTAAATTCTCGTTTGGATACTATTCAGGCAGCAATTTTACAAACAAAATTACCTCATTTAGATGAATATAATAAAGCAAGAAGAGTAGCGGCAGATTATTATCATAATGCTTTTTCTAAAATTGAAAATATTATTATTCCTGAAATTTCAAAATTTTCTTCGCATATTTTTCATCAATATACAGTAAAATTACAAGGGATTGATAGAGAAAAATTACAAGAATTTCTGAAAAAAAGCGGAATTGCAACGGCTATTTATTATCCTATGCCAATTCATAAACAAAAAGTATTTCAGAATGTTTTGTATGATGACAATGAATTTTGTGTTTCTAATAAATTGAGTAATAATGTTTTATCTTTTCCGATTCATGGCGAAATGAATAAAGAAATATTAAAATATATTACAGATTCAGTTTCTGATTTTTTTACTAGAGTTTAGTTTTATTATTTTTAGTTTAATAATTAAGCGGTATTTTTTGATTTATAGCATGTGCACTAGTATTTACATGTTGAGACAAGAGCTTTTAGTTTTTATCTGTTTTTTACTTTCTGTTCAGCCTTTTATCTAATAAGCAAAACGGTTTTATTTTAAAAACAAATTTTTGTTAAAGAAATCAGGAATGCAAAATTTGACAGGTCGGAAGAGTTTATGTTTAATATTTCACATATTACAGTCTTAAAATATTACAATCTAAACGAATAATAAGCTGTTGTTCCGTTAGGATACATTCCTTCTATGAAAATTGTTCCGTTAGTATTTTCTATTATTTTTTTCAAATCATCAAGTGAGTAAATTGTAGTGTCATTTACTTTAAGTATGATAAAATCTTTTTTAATTCCGATTGCTGCAATCTTTCCTGAATTTATTTCTTTGACTATTAGCCCGCTACGTAATTTTAATTTTGATTTTTCATAATCATTTAATGATTCAAATTTTGCTCCTAAAAGCTCAATACTCTGAGTTTTCACGATTGAAGTTTGTCCATACTTATTTTGCATAGTAGCTTTTAGATTTTTTTCTACATCTTTTCTTTTTATAGAAATATTAATTTCATCACCGGGACGAAATTGACTTAAATGTTCCAAAAATTCTGAATTACTATTAATATTAAAGTTGTTGATTTTTAGAATAATATCACCTTCTTTCAGACCGGCAATTTGTCCGGTACTACTTTCATAAACTTTTGAAACATAAACACCTTCAATTTTGTTAATGTTAAATTTTTTGGCTAGTTCGGCATCAATATCGGCACATTCAACACCTAGAAAACCACGTTGAACTTCTCCAAATTCCACCAAATCGGCAACAATTTTTCTTACAATATTTACAGGAATTGCAAAAGAATATCCAACAAAAGAGCCATTTCTGGAAGCAATAGCAGTATTAATTCCAACTAATTCGCCACGAGTATTAATTAAAGCTCCGCCACTGTTTCCGGGATTTACAGCCGCGTCAGTTTGAATAAAAGATTCTATTGCAATATTTTCTGAATTGATATTAATATTTCTTGCTTTTGCACTCACAATTCCTGCAGTAGCGGTAGAAGTCAAATTGAAAGGATTTCCAATCGCAAGTACCCATTCGCCAATTTTCAAATCGTCGCTGTTTCCGTATTTTATGCAAGGTAAATTTTTTTCATCAATTTTTAATAAAGCGATGTCTGTTGCCGGGTCTCGACTAATTAATTTTGCCTGGTATGAACGTTTGTCACTTAAAACGACTTCTATTGTTTCTGCATTTTCAATAACATGATTGTTGGTTACAATATATCCGTCAGAAGAAATTATTACACCCGAACCAGACGACATAACGGGTATAGAAGAGCGTGGAGATGTTCCAAACATAAAATCGTAAAGCGTGTAATTTGGTTGATTATAAGCAGTTTTTACGTGAACAACGGTAGGAAGTCCAATTTCTGCTGAATAAGTGAAATCTGGAAGTAAATTTGGTTGATTTTCAGAATCTGCAACTTTGTGAACCGAATAATTTTCTTTATTTTTCAAGTAATCTGAAATCAATTCGTGTTTTGGATTTGAAGATAATGATTGAATTTTAGAATAGATAAATGCACCTAAAACACCGCTAATCATTCCAATTAGTAAAGTAATAATTAAGTTTTTCAGTTTCATATTATTTTTTTTATATAATTATTTACAAAAATTATGCTAATTTTACACAATATTAACAAAAGAATATGAGATTTGAGAAATATCAAGCAGCCGGAAATGATTTTATTATTATTAATGGATTTGAAAAAAAAATAATTCTGGCGGAAAGTCAGATTGTCAATTTGTGTAACCGTCATTTTGGCGTAGGTGCTGATGGTTTAATAATTATTGAAAGAACAGAGAAAGCCGATTTTTATATGGATTTTTATAATTCAGATGGTTCAAAGGCTTCAATGTGTGGTAATGGTGCAAGATGTGCTGTAAAATCTTTTTATCATAATTTTTATTCTGATAAAGAAATGAAATTTTTAACTGACGATGGACTTCATTATGCAAAAATTTTAGATGAAGAAGTTGTGATTTCAATGGCAGATGTTGTTGAAATAAAAAAATATAAAGATGGTTGTTTTTTGAATACGGGAGTGCCACATTTTGTAACAATTGTAGAAAAAATTTCCGAAATAAATGTAAATATTGAAGGACGAAAATATGCAGATGATATTCGTTTTGCTCCAAGTCGTACAAATGTTGATTTTGTAGAAATTAGAGATGGAATTTTTAATATTTCAACTTATGAAAGAGGTGTTGAGGCAGAAACTTTATCATGCGGTACAGGCGTTGTAGCGACAGCGATAGCAATGAGTTTTTTAGATAAAAATGAGAATAATAATATTCAGATAAAAGCAAAAAGAGGCAGTTTTAAGGTGAGTTTTAATCGTTTTGAAAATACTTTTTCTAACATAAAACTTTTTGGAGAAGCGAAATTTGTATTTTTTGGAGAAATAATAATATTATGATTTAGTATTAAGCCTTAAATCTTAAAATAAAATTATAACAGCTTAATATTAAGAGATATACATAAATAATCTTTTGCCAAAATTGATAAAAAGGCTATAAATAAAAAACAAATCGAATGTGATAAAAAATATCAAAAAAACGCTTTTGTTGTTCAAAAATAAAATTTCATTTGTGAAATTTTATCTACTTTTACATACGCAAAAGAAATTTGCGTATGTAATGTATATTTGAAAAAAATCGGGAAAAGGTCAAAATATATTCTTATAAAAAATACGTTTTTACTATATCGCAACAAAAAATTATTCTTCTGCTCTTTATTCTCCAACAAGTTTGGATAAATTACTTAGAGATACGACTTTTTGTTGTAATCTTTGTGGGAATAATCAAAAATTGTTAATAGTCAATCAAAAAAAATGTTTTTTTTCCAACTTTTTTAAAGGTAAAATTATTTATTTTTAAACAACGAAATTAAATCTTTGATTATAAACAAGTTATAAAATGATTTTTTTTTTAATTTTAGTTGTTTTTATGTAAAAAAAATAATATATTTGAAGAAATTTTTAAAACTAAATATATGAAAAAATTTTTATTGTTTGTTTTATTTTTAATTTCAATAAATTTATTTGTTTTTAGTCAGGAAGATAAGCAAGTTTTAACTTCTCAAGGCGAATCGTGGATAAATAATACGGGAATGTTTTCGAGATACCATTCTAATAAATTTAGTGATACGGGTCTTTATTCCGGATATAAAGCGGAAGACGAAGTTTTGGCAAATAGAACTCAACATTCCAAAACCTTTGATAAAGGCAGCGGTTCTTACGAGTATATGTTGATAGGAGATTTGCATTACAAAGATGCGAACGACCTTTGGCAAGATATTGACGTGTCGATAAAAACATCGGGAAATACGATTTTTCCTTATGCGAATACGACAAATAAATTTAGAACATATTACACAAATTCAATCGAAGGAGGGATAAAAGTCTCATACCTGAATACAGATTTTGAATTAGCAAAGAATACTAAAATTTCATTGGTAAATGGAGGAAATTCTGTAGTTGTAAGCAATGCAGATGTATCAGCCGATTTACTTGATTATAGAACAATAAATTTTTCTAATTTTGCACAGGATATTGATTATCAGTATATTCAGCT
>JAITXI010000204.1 GCA_031284905.1 Bacteroidales bacterium | reverse complement strand
TTTATGTCAATGGAACCGGAAAACGGGCATGTGAAAGCATACGTAGGCGGCATCGACTATCGCCATTTTAAATTCGACCAAGTAACAAAATCTCGCCGACAAATTGGTTCTACAATTAAACCTTTTATTTATTGCATCGCTATGCAAAACGGATTATCTCCTTGCACAAAAGTTCCTAATGTTGAAGTTACTTTTAAAATAAACAAAGGCAAAAATGAAGAACTTTATACTCCAAAATACTCTTCGACAAAATTAGATGGCGAAATGATTACATTAAAACAAGGATTAGCAAATTCTTT
Organism: Bacteroidales bacterium; assembly: GCA_031284905.1. GTDB lineage: Bacteria > Bacteroidota > Bacteroidia > Bacteroidales > ML635J-15 > Bact-19. The sequence continues at coordinate 28,749 of JAITXI010000204.1, read as the reverse complement.
AAACCAAATTTCTGCATGGGTTTTAAAACAATATGCAGCAGGGTACAATAATAATTATGACGGTGTAAAAAATATCGTTGATATAGCTAAAAGTATGGGTGTAAATAGCCCAATTGATGCTGTTCCTTCAATTTGCGTTGGCTCTGCCGAAGTTTTAATCAGTGAATTAGTTGCTTCTTACTGTGCTTTTGCTAATCAAGGAAAAGGAATTAGACCGGTTTATATAACAAGTATCAAAGATAAAAATGGAAATACTTTGGCAAATTTCCTACCTCAAAGATTTGATACAAAAATAAATGAAGAAACTACATATTTAATGATAGAATTAATGAAAGGTGTTGTAAACGAAGGAACCGGAATTAGGCTAAGATATAAATATGAATTGACCGGTGAAATGGCCGGAAAAACAGGAACTACAAACAATAACTCAGATGGTTGGTTTATGGGAATGACGCCTCAACTTGTTAGTGGAGTTTGGGTTGGTGGAGAAGAAAGAAGTATTCGTTTTAGATATATGGATTACGGACAGGGAGCCGTTTTAGCTCTCCCGATATGGGCTCTTTACATGCAAAAAGTCTATAAAGACACTCACCTACCTTATAATGATAAAGCGACTTTCAAAAAACCTGCAAATTTATCTGTAGAACTTGATTGTAACGAATTTGAAAAAAATAATCGGCATGAAGATTTTAATAATTAGATAATGATAAATGTCTATACATGATTAAAAATAAAAATTATATTTCAAAAAAACTTAATTAGTATGTGTAAAGTTTCATAACATTATTGACGGACTTTACACATTCGTGAACTATTTCAAAATGAAAGAACAGAACTAACTTTAATTTACTGTGCTGCAAATCTTATTAATTTTTTTATCCCAAATATCAAAGGGGACAGACGTATTTTATGGGGACAAAGCATTTAACTTATTTCTATACGGCTGCTAACTCTGTCAAAAATCATCTTGAAACTATTTTAAACTTTTTTCATAATAGACTTACTAATGCTGAATCTTTTAATGCTAAAATAAAACTCTTCAGGGCTAATTTAAGAGGTGTGTCTGATAACGCTTTTTCCCTCTTTAGACTTCACAATATTTTTGCTTTGTCCCCATAAAATACGTCTGTCCCCAATTTTGCTTCTTCTTTCAACATTTTTCAACAATTCTATAGTAACCCTCTGGCGTTTGTAACTGTAGCGTTAGCCTTATAATAAGTAGTACATAATACACACAAAATAAATATTATTAAAATAAATATATAAAATTATATTTTCCTACCAATTAGCCACTGCTTTATTAAAAATATCTAAAACCAATTCATCGCAAATTTGTTTCATAAGGTCGTCTTCAACCGACATTAAAGATTGAGAACTGTCAAAATCGGCATAACGTGAAAATGATGTATCAAAACTTTTTTTTGTTTCTTTTGTGTTAGTAAATTTCACATGTACTGAAATTGTTAATCGAGTCATTGCTGCTGTTTCGTTACCTTGATAGGCTTGTGCACTTACACTATAATCTGTAATCTCTCCTTCAAAAATTAAATCTCCATAATCATTTGTAATGTGAAGATTTGTTTGAGAAATAAATTTATCTTTTAGTGTTTCTGTGAAAACATTACTTAAATTTGGTTGAACTAAACTAGCGCGATTATTAAAGAAATCGACTTCAATAGTTTTTACATCAGGAGAAATATCTGCTCCTGTAAAAGAATATCCACCTCTACAAGAGTATAAAAACACAAAAAATATGCCTATTATTAATAATTGCTGAATTTTTTTCATCTAATCAAATTATATTCTTTTATTTTTCGATAAAGCGTTCTCTCTGAAATTCCTAATTCTTTGGATGCGAGTTTACGGTTGTTGTTGTTCCTATCTAATGACTTTGAAATAGAATCTTTTTCTTGTTCTGCAAGTGATAAAACTTCTTCGGCAATATCATCTGTATTTTCTATTGGTACTCGTGTTTTTGTACTATGAAAATTAGAAATATTTTCAAAAGAAATATTCTCTAAATTGGTTTGAAATATTTTGGGTTCAGAATCTGAATGTTTTGAAATTTCATCTTTATTAATAATATTATTTACCAAAAATTTTAAATCATTCACATCTTTTTTCAAATCGAATAATATTTTATATAAAATTTCTCTTTCCGATGCAAAATCTTGGTAATTATTGTTTTTAGCCAATGCAGGTAATTTTTGAACAATATTTTCTACAAGATATTTTCTCAAAATTTCCGGAGTGATTATTCGTTTTTCTTCAATAATAGAAATTTGTTCGGTAATATTTTTCAGTTGTCGGATATTACCGCTCCAATAATAGTTTTCGAGTAACGGAATAGCATCTTCTGTTAATTTTATTGCAGGCATTTTATAATTTTCGGCAAAATCAGCTGCAAATTTTCTAAAAAGCAGGAATATATCTTGTTTTCGTTCTCGTAACGGCGGTAAGTGAATTGGCACTGTATTCAAACGATAATACAAATCTTCTCTAAATTTTCCTGAAGAAATTGAATTAGTGAAATTTTCATTTGTTGCAGCAATAATACGGACATTGGTTTTTTCAATTTTTGAAGAACCGACTTTCATATATTCTCCTGATTCTAATACTCTTAATAAGCGAACTTGTGTGGAAAGTGGTAATTCGGCAACTTCGTCAAGGAAAATGGTACCATTATTAGTTTCTTCAAAATAACCTTTTCTGTCGGAATTTGCGCTTGTAAATGAACCTTTAATATGTCCAAATAATTCAGAATCAATAGTTCCTTCCGGAATAGCACCACAATTAACGGCTATATAAGTATTTAATTTTCTTTTACTTAACGAATGAATAATTTGTGGAATTTTTTCTTTTCCGACTCCACTTTCACCTGTAATGAGTACAGAAATATCTGTTGGTGCTACTTGTGTAGCAATATCAATAGCTCTATTTAGTCCTTCCGAATTACCTATTATTCCAAATTTCTGTTTTATTTCTTGAATATTCATTTTTCAAATTTTGTTCTAAAAAAAGAATTAACAAAGATAATAAAAATTTGTTGGAAATTGAAAATAATTTTGATTTATAATTATTATATCTTTTTTCACAAAGATACGAGGCATAAATTTAGATAAAGTTTTTTTCATTAGTCCATTCGCCATTTTATTTTGGCTCTTGGTTTTATTCGTAAATATTAGGACGTGCTCATTTAGAAATGAAATTATTGGATTTACCAATTAACAAAAGATGAAATATAAAGCTATAATTGTCTTTATGTTGAAATAGTACTCAGTGGTAAAATGGACAATTTTTGAAATTTTGTAAATAGCAAAGCAAACCAATGTTTTACATGTTTTTTTATTTTAAATCAGCTAAATATCCTAATAAATCTATATGTTAATTTATGATAATACCAACGAAAGGTAAAGTCGATTGTGTTATTGCTGAAAATTGTGTTAATTTTGTAAATAAAATTGTAATTTTAAAAGTCTCAAAATAAATTGAAAAAACACAAATCTGATTTAGTCGTTGTAGGAGCCGGTGCAGCTGGATTATTTGCTTCTATTCATGCAACCGAATTAGGGCTTAAAGTTTTGACTTTGGAAAAAAACGAATATGCAGGTAAAAAACTTTTTATCACTGGCAAAGGGCGTTGTAACGTTACAAATGATTCTGACATTGGAAATTTTATCAACCAAATTTATCCAAATGGAAAATTTTTATATCCGGCTTTTAAAAATTTTTTTGTTGATGAAGTGATTTCTTTCTTTGAAAAACAAAATGTACCTTTAGAATTAGAACGAGGAGGAAGATATTTTCCAAAAAGTAATAAATCTTCGGATATTGTAAATGCCTTAGTAAACAGATGTAAATCACTTAAAATAAATATTTTATATAATTCAAAAGTCATAAATATTTTATCAGAAAACAATGAAATTTTTGGTTTGGAGTATGAATCAAATAATACAAAATTTCAAGTTGAAACAAAAAAAATAATTTTATGTACCGGTGGAAAATCTTATCCTCTAACAGGTTCGACAGGAGATGGATATAATTTTGCCCAAAAATTAGGTCATACTATTATTGACCCGAAACCCTCGCTTGTAAGTTTGATATGTAAAGATAATTTCTTTGAAAATATTGATAATTTAACTTTAAAGAATATTAAAGCTAATTTAATGATTGACAATAAAATATGCAAGTGCGAATTTGGAGAATTAGAAATTCAAGGAAAAATTTTATTAGGACCGGTAATTTTAACATTAAGTCGTTGGGCTGTTGAAGCACTTGAAAAAAAACAAAAAGTTGATATTGTGATAGATTTTAAACCGGCTTTGGATTACGAACAGCTAAACAAAAGGTTAATAAAAGATTTCAATGAAAATTCAAAGACAAAATTTGAAAATTTGTTAAAATTGATAATTCCGATAAAATTAATTCCTGTTTTTATTAAAGTTTTGGAAATTGATAAAAATAAACTTGCTAATCAGCTAAATAGTAATGAAAGGAAAAAAATAATTCAACAATTAAAAGAATTTAAAATTTCAATTTTTGAAAATAGCGGATTTGCAAATGCAATAATTACGAACGGAGGAATTAATACAAAAGAAATTAATCCTCAAACAATGGAGTCAAAAATCATTAAAGGTTTATTTTTTGCCGGAGAGATAATTGATTTAGATGCAAAAACAGGAGGATATAATTTACAAATAGCGTTTTCTACCGGCTGGTTGGCTGCAATGTAGATACACACGATTTTGCATATTTACAATTATAAAACAACGATGTTTAATAATTTTTATTCTAATTCCAAAACTTTTTGAAACATGCTATCAAACCTACGCAAAAATATTTCGCTTTTATAGTCATAACCGGTATGCGGATAAATCGTTTCTTCCTCAAAAGGCGGATAGACCAAAACTTCGTGAAAATCTTTGTAAACCTGAGTTCGGTATAAAATAGATAAAAACACAGAGAAACAAAATTTTTCAAATAATCATATTAAAGTCTTACCCTCAAATACAAGGTTAATTAAACTGGCAGAAAGGAATTTAGATTTTAATAAAACAACAATAATTCTTGTGGTTTCGGTTCTTTTCTTTCAAACTGTATAACCGGTTTAGTATAATTGTTTGTATTTTTCGATTTCACTGTTAAATTCTTTGCAAAAATAGTCTGCAATACAAAAAAAAATTGTAACTTTATCTTTTAGAACTCTGCTCATAATATTTATTTAATTGGTTTTCAACAATAAATATAATAAAAATTTGCGTATTTACCAAAATTTTTTTATACTTTTTTTTACTCGCTTATCCCGAACTCAGGTAAATAATATTTTTTAACCCACATTTTACGAACAAAAAATTATCCTGAAAAATTGGGAGGAGAATAGTATATTCACTCGTAGTTTTTCATCTAATCAACATCAATAATCCTTTTTTTACTTCAATTACTCCGTTTAACATTTTCGCTTCTACGAGATATGCGTAATTATCAATATTTTGCATTTTCCCTTTGAAAGTTCCGTCCCATCCGATATTTAAATCATTCGTATAAAAGACTTCTTCGCCCCAACGGTTGAAAATTCGGAACTGTAATAATTCTTCAATTCCATATCCACGTGCGTAAACGATATTATTTCCGTCATCTGAAAGTGGTGTGAAAGCTGAAGGAACGTCAATTGTGAAGATTTTTCTCACTTTCACATTTAATTCGTAATTATCTGTAAAACATTGTAATGAATCTTGAACTGTAAGAAAATAAATCGTATCAGTAAGTGGACAGATTTGCGGATTTTGACAATCAAAACATGAAATATAATAATCCGGTGTCCAAGAATAGATTGCAGGATTTTGAGATGAATATGCAGGGATATCAAAACATTCACCAATATTTATTGTGATTTCATTATCAAAATCAATAATAATTTGTTCTTGTATAAAAACGGCGACAGAATCGGTATCCGAGCAACCATATTCATTATATCCAACAACTTGATATAGAATGTTTTCGTTTGGAAAAACTAATGGATTTGCAATTGTATCATTTGAAATATTTTCATTAGGATTCCAAAAATATGAGATTGCTCCTGAAGCGATAAGTTGAATGGTATCTTCGGGACAAATAAATTTGTTGTCTGAAATTTGCAATGACGGTAGTGGAAAAACTGCAAGTGTTTTAGTTATTGAATCTTTACAATTATATGGAGAAGCTGTAATTAAAGTTATGTAATATGTTTGAACAGATTGAGTAGTATTTTGAAAATAATAATGTTCTGTCATATTATAACCAAAAATATTATTATTTAGATACCAATTTCTTGAAAAATCATTTTGAGAAGTTGAATTTAGTTTAATATCAATTGGAGGACAAATTTCAGATACGAAATTATTATTATTATCTAAAATTTGAAAATCTGCTTTTGAAGTTTCAATATTAATATCTTTATGAACAACAATTTGGCAAGTATCATTTCCGGTGATAGAAGCGAGATATAAGTTAATTGTAAAAATTCCTGATGGCGGAATTAGATTATAAGTATGATAAAAATCTGTTTGATTATAGGCAGCACCCTCTCCAACTACGCAAAGAAAAGCATCAATATTTTGCATATTCACAATTTGAAAATGGATTTTGTCCCCTTTGCAAATTCTTGCTGTATCAATAAGTAATTCTGCATACGGACCTGAAACCGTTATTGTTTCTTGATGATTAGATGTACAGCCAAATGGAGTAGTTGCAGTGAATAAAATTAGATAAGTTCCCGGAAAATTATAACTATATTGAGGATTTGCCATAACTGAATTTTCTGTTGTTCCAAAATTCCAAAAATAAGTAAGTAACATCGTATCCGGAACAGTTGAAGTGTATGGATTTAATATTAATTCTGCAGGATAACAAGAATAATAATAATTATCAGGATTAAAATTGGCATGAACCTCTTCAATTTTTACTGCATTTTCTATTGTAAAAGTTCTTTCGCAATGAACAATTGTATCTGTAACAATTAAAGTAACATCATAATAACCTCCTGAATAATAGGTATGCAAAAAATTTACAACATTAGTTTGAAGAACTACTCCATCTCCAAAATCCCATGTATAAAGAAGATTATTATGAGTATCTTTGGCTTCAAAATTAACTGATGTCCCAACACAAGCAATAGTATTTTTTACTTCAAAATTTGGGTCAACATCTGATATTGATATTAAATTGGAACTGGAAAAAGTTGAAGTGCAACCATGACTAGTTAGTGCTATCAAACTAACAAAATTATTATTGTTATCATAATAAGTATTTGTAATTGTATCAGCATAAATAATACCATTTCCAAAATTCCATATCAAATTTGTTATTGGGTCGTTAGAAGCAGAAGTGCTCCAAAAAGTAGTTTCAAGCCCGGGGCAACCCGTATTATTTAATAAACCTATAGCAGCAATAACATAAGGAACAACAATAACTTTTGAAAATGAAGCAACACAACCCATAAAATCTTCTACTTGAAGTATTACAGTATAATTTCCACTCATAGTATATGAATGATTTTCTACTTCGAACACATCTTGAAAATGCACTCCGTCTCCCATATCCCAGTCAAGATGAGCATATTGGAAATTACTACCCATTGAAAAAAAAGAAACTAAGGCATTTTTACAAACTGTATCTTTAGTAGAAGAAAAAGCTACGTTAAGCGAATAAATAGATATGTCTATTTCCTGTGAATAAGAGCAGTCTGTTGTATAGTTATTTGCTTGACATTCAACAGTAAATCCATTAGCATTAGGGAAAACAAAATCCAAATGAGGAGAAGAAGATTCAATTTCATAAACTAACGTATCTTCTTGTGTAATTGTCCAAGTATAAGTTTCGGCATTTATTGCAGTAGCATCAAAAGAATAAGTAAAAGGATTCGAACAAGTATAGAATGGAGTTATACCTAGCAATACCGGACCAAAATAATAAATAGTATCAAAATCCAAAATTGTAACACAGCCATTATGAAAATATGTAGTATATCTATGATAATATCCTGTATCCAATACAGGATAATTAGGAGACCAACGCGGGCTTAAATTAGGATTGAATCCCTGTAATAGGTTTTCTAATAAAATATGAAAATTACAATTAAAATCAACATCACAAGTATCATGATGGTCTGCAAAATAAACTTGCCAACCATCAGAAGCACAATGATGCCCTTGAACAGGTGGAAAAATATCCAAAATATCAGGATAATAAGGTTCTCCGATAGTAATAGTCTGATTAATATTACTTACACAACCATGAATGTCTATTATTTCAAGCGAAACAGTCAGTTGTTCTTGATGATTATTTTGATATGTTTCAGTTTGATGTCCGGGGAAAATTGTAATATCATCGCCAATGTGCCATGTACTACTTACAATTTCCGAGTAAGGAAAATTAAAGTTAGAATATGTAAAAGTTAGAAGATCTCCAACACAGTAAGAGTCTCCTGAAGAAGAAGCAGTAAAATTTATTGTAGGGTCAATAACTCTGAAAGGATGTCCTGTAAAAGTATTCGAACAGCCGTGAGAAGTTATCACTTGCAAAGTTGGAGTATAATAGCCAACTCCAAAATGTCGCAAAGGATTTGTTTCTGTACTATTTATCATATCATTATGAAAATGATAATTATACATAGTTGTATTAGAAGTTGAAGTTGAATAAAATTGAATACTGCCCGGACTACAAAACAAAGTATCGTCAGGATACATAATATAGCTTGCTGTAACGGTTTCGACAAAAATAGTAATAGTAGTTGAGTTTTGGCAAGGACCACCCGGGTCTGTTGTTAAAGTAATATTATGATTTCCGGGAGTAACAAATGAAAAAATGCCGGTATTTCCTGTTTGTGTGTTATTACCAATACAATCATTACAAACCCATTGAGCATTGAAAGTTGTGGTATTCTGTAAATAAAGCATACTTGATAAGCAAATTGTATCTGATTGATTCAAATTATTAAATGTTGCAGGAATATTATGTATGTTCACATAATTTGGTTTTGTAACTGTAGTCTGACAACCGGCAGAATTTGTAACTGTAAGTGTAACTGTAAAATCGCCGGAAATATTATATGTATGATTAGAAGGATTTCCTGACCCTATTCCTCCATCTCCAAAAGTCCAAGAAAAGTTTGTAAGTAGGGAAGAGGAATTATTAATTACTGTAAATCCTGCGTTCAGTGGAGGAAAACATGCTTGAATATTATTTCCAACAAAATCAACTACCGGTTTTTCATAAATATCTGCCATTTGCACTTCTGTGAAAAAATTAGTACAACCATTTGCATCTGTTGCAGTCAAAGAAATTGAAAATTGTCCAAAAGCTAAAAAAGTATGGATTGGATTTTGTAATGTAGAAGGGTCTCCATCTCCAAAATTCCATTGCCAAGAAGTTATCGGAGCATCTCCAAGGGTGGTAGTATTAACACAATTGAATATGAATGGAACACATCCCGCGACATGAGTGTTATTAAAATGTACTTGCGGAGAATTGTGAATAATAATAGTTTTTGTTACGATAGATTCTTGTCCGTTGCAAGTAGCTGTTAATGTAACAGTATATGTTCCACCTGACGAATAATTAAAAGTTGGATTTTGAAGTGCTGAAACATCTCCATTTCCTGATTGCCAATAATAAGTTGCATTTGAACAACCTGTTGTAGTATTTGTAAAGTTAATACTTGCAGGTGTACATGCTTCTGCTGTTTGAGGAATAAAATCCGCTACAACTTGAGTATGACTAATACTTCTACAAAAGACATTCATTAAAATAACAAATATTAATTTAAAATTATTAGCCATAATTCCTAAAATTTTATTTATTTTTACAACTTTCAATAAAGTTACAAATATAAACAAAATTATTTAATTTACGTAAAAAATATACAAATACAACACATTAAAATTATTAATATTATTTGAAATGTACGACGTCTGTCCCTTATTACCTTTTCCGAAAATCAATAACCTTCGGTTGGGTTAAAAATTTTTAAATTATTTTTAAACGGATTTTATTCTAACAACTTTCATATATTATAAGACTTATACAAAAACGATATTGCTAACCTCTTAAACATAAATCTATTGCTATACTTTTTGACGAAAATTTTTGGAAATCCGGTTAGGGTGTCCCAGAGGCAAAGTCAGGAAAAACAAATAAAAATTTATTTTTTATTGGAAGAAAGTCTAAAAAACCGTTATTTTTGTAAATATTTTAATATGACAAAGATACAACAAAAAATTTTAATTTATACCGATTTTTCAGAAGTTGGGCAAAAAAGCATTGAATGGGGAATTTTTTTAGCTAAAAAGATAGAAAAAAATATTTTGCTTATTCACGTAATTGACAAAAATTCGGTGAATTATCTTGGTGATAATACAAAAGAAAAAGCCACAATTTTATTGAATAATATTTGTCAAGAAATTATCTCGAAAGAATCAATTAATTGCGAATCGTATATTGAAGAGGGTTGCACTTGTACAATTATAAATTCTACCGCAGAAAAAATTGATGCTTTTATAGTTGTATTAGGTACTCACGGGAAGAGTGACATACAATTTCTTTCAGGTTTAGATACGGGAAAAATTATAAGAAAATCAAGAATTCCTTATTTTGTTGTTCAAAAAAATACTTTGTCGCCTAATTATCAAAATGGTATAATTTTGCCGATAGATTTTCGGAAAGAAAATAAAGAAAAAACAAGTTGGGTTAGTTTTTTTGCAAAATATCTTAAAACTGATATTAAAATTTTTTATCCTGATTCAAACGATGATTCCATAAAAAATAATATTCAATTTTGTACGAAATTTTTTAATGATTTATCTTTAACTTACGAAAAAGTAATAGTTCAATCTTCATTGTTTAATGATTTAGAGAAAAATGCCATAAAATTTGCCAAAAATAATAATGCCTTTGCTATCGTAATATTAACAACTAAAAATTCGTCATTTTTTGATAAAATATTCGGTTTCAAAGAAGACAAATTAATTTCAAATAAACAAAATATTCCCGTCTTATGTATAAATCCAAGGAAAGATTTATATATTCCTTGTGTGTAGCGATTTGGAATATTGAAATTAATTTTGGATATTCAACAAAAATAGAGGCTGTTAGGAATCCGCTTTGTTTATAAATAATAATTGATTTTTTGGAAAATTTCATATTATTTCTAATCTGCAGTTTATAAATTTCTCCTAAATAATTGAAATTTATGTCTTTTTTAATTATATTTCGTGATATTTTTCTTTAGTTTCTAAATTATAGAAAGCTAATTTTTCTAATACATAATATATAATTAATGTTTCTATATAATAAATAATACTAAATTGCTATCATACTAGGTAAGATTAAACCATATTTTTCAACAATAACATGTATAAATGCCATATTGTAGATTTTTAAAATAATATTATTCGCTAATTTGATAGCGTTTTGTCGCCTTCTATTTGTCTGTTCTATGTTAATTTGTTATAACAGTGAATTGCTCTATTTTTTTACAAATTATCCTCAAAATATCTCGTAACAGTTCGCATCAAATGAATTCTATCTGTTCCTCTAACATTATGTTCGTGAGATGGGTAGATAAAATAATCAATTAAAACTTTATTTTTGATACATTCATCTAAAAAATTCTGACTATTTTGCCAAACAACAACCGGATCAATTGCTCCATGAATTATCATCAAACGACCCTTTAATTTTTCGGCTTTATTCAACAGATTTGAATTTTGGTAACCTGTCGGATTTTCTTCCGGAGTGTCCATATATCTTTCGCCGTACATTACTTCATAAAGTTCCCAATTAATAACAGGACCACCGGCAACTCCAACTTTAAAAATGTCGGAATAATCTGTCATTAAAGTAGTTGTAATGAAACCACCATAGCTCCAACCATGAACGCCAATTCTATCCATATCAACGTAACCTAAAGTTTTCAAAAAATCAACTCCCGATATTTGATCTTGACATTCAACAGTTCCAACTTGACGATGGATTATACTTTCAAATTCAAAACCACGATTTGACGAGCCTCTATTGTCTAACGAAAAAACTATATATCCTTTTTGAGCCATATAATAATCCCAACCGGCAGCACCTGCCAGCCAACGATTTGAAATTAACTGATTATGAGGGCCTCCGTAAACATAAACTATACATGGATATTTTTTTGATTTGTCCAAATTTTTCGGTGTTATCAAACGATAATACAAATCGGTTTTTCCATCATTTGCTTTTATTATTCCAATTTTCAAATCTGGCATATTGTAATCTGCAAGTGGATTTTTTGAAATTAATAAATCATCAATTTTTTTACCGTCAGTGAAACATAAAACATATTTATTTGGAGTAGTTGTATTTGAAAAATTATCTATAAAATATTGATAATCAAATGAAAATATAGCATTATGGCTACCTTTTTCAGAAGAAATTTTTGTCATAATTTGATTTTTAATATTTACTTTATAAATATCAAAATCTATAGGACTTTCTTTATTTGCTTTTATAAAAATAGCATCTGATTTTTCTGAAAAACCATATACTTGTTGAATTTCAAATTCTCCTTTTGTTAATTGTGATATTTGATTTCCATTTACGTCGTAGAGATACAAATGTGAAAATCCGTCTTTTCGTGATTGCCAAATAAATTTTGAATTATCATTCGGAAGAAAAATTAAAGCATCTTGAGGCTCAACATATTTGTCGTTTTTTTCTTCAAATAAAGTTTTAAATAATTTTCCTGATACTGCATCATAACAATTTAATTTTAAATGATTTTGCTCTCTATTTAATAATGCAACATAAATATTTTTTTCGTCAGGACTCCAAGTAACGGATGTAAGATATTGATTTTTATCACCTTCTGTGTTTAAGAAAATAGTTTCCATAGTATTAATATTGTAAACACCTATAGTAATTTCTTCACTTGGCATACCAGCCATTGGATATTTAATATTGTCAAGAGTAGCAATTCTTGTATTAGTATTTACTATTGGATATTCAGTAACTTGTGATTCATCTTTACGATAAAAAGCGATAAAATTATCTTTTGGAGACCAGAAAATTCCGCCATCAATTCCAAATTCATTTCTCGAAACAGTTTGTCCGTAAACAATTCCTTTGTCTCCGTCTGCCGTAATTTGTTTACTTTCAGATTTCAAGTTTTTTAAAAATAAATTTCCTCCGATAGTATAAGCATAGTCATATTTATTATTGGCAAAAGTAATATTTTCATGTTCTTCGCCAATCGTAATAGAATTAACTATTTTTTTTAATGAAATATCAATATCTAAAATTGATAAACCCAGTCTGATTCTAATAAAATAATTTGTCATCCATTGATATTGTGGGAAACTTTTTAATTCTTTAAAATCGTATTTAGTAATTATTTCATTTAATTCGTCCAAAGAAATTATTGATTTTTCTGTAAGATTATTTTTTTTGTATTTGAAATTTTTAACCATTAAAGAATTGTCTTGCAAATATGAAATTTCATTGTTATTAGGACAAAATTTCAATCCGCTAATGTATTCCGGATATAGTTCTCTTGACAAGCCAACTACAGCTTCGTCAATTGTTAAAACTTTATCAGTTTGAGAAAATGAAATAAAATTGATAAAAATTAATAAAAAAATGATAAAAAAATTTTTCATTGTGTATTTTTTTACAAAGTTATTAAAAAATAGTAAAAAAAAATAATATTTTTTTGATTTATAATTTAATTACATGGGTAAACGGTGAACTTGAAAATCGAACTTTTCCCGCAATTATAACGGATGAACGAAAACAAACATTAGTCCGTTCGCAAAAAAATACATTTGGACAACATTGTTCTTTAAAGTAATTTTGTATAATTTAAAAATGGTATAATAATTGCTTGTAAAAAGTGAATAAATTTATGAAAATTATGAACTACTTTAATCCTCACATAAGCAAAACTAAAAAGATAATATTGTCTTTAATTTTTGGAATAATATTTCTCTTTGGGTCAAATGTTACATTTGCAGAAATTCCTCCAAAAATCTTTGAAGCCATACAAACAGCAAATACTGATGAATTAGTGAAATATCTAAATTCTTCGGTTGAATTAGTAATTCTTGAGAAAGATGATGTTTATAGCAAACAACAATCATCAATAATTTTGAAAAATTTTTTTGCTAAAAATGCTATAAAAACTTTTTCAATAGTTCATCAAGGAGGGAAAGAAGATGCACAATATGCTATTTGTAAGATTGAAAGCACCTCAGGAAAATCGTTTAGAGTATATTTTTTGGTAAAAAACGAAAATAATAAATACTTAATTCATCAATTAAGAATTGCCGAAGAATGATTCCAAAGGAATATTTGAATAAAATTATTGAATTAGCATATTTAGAAGATGTTGGCAGTGGAGATTATTCTTCTTTAGCAACTATCGACCAAGAAATTAAAGGTCAAGCAAAATTATTAGTTAAAGAAAAAGGAATAATAGCTGGTATAGAAATTGCCAAGCAAGTTTGTGATTATTTTTCACCCAATTTTGAATTAGAAATTTTCAAGAAAGATGGCGATGAGGTAGAAGTTGGAGATATAGTTTTTGTTGTATCCGGATTTCAAATTGATATTTTAAAAGCAGAGCGAACAATTTTGAATTTTATGCAGCGAATGAGTGGAATAGCAACCGAAACCTATAAATATGTAAAGAGGTGCGAAGGATTAAAAACCAAAATATTAGATACACGGAAAACAACTCCGGGTTTACGTTTGATAGAAAAAGAAGCCGTGCGAATAGGAGGAGGAACGAATCATCGAATTGGACTTTTCGATATGATGATGCTCAAAGATAATCATGTTGATTTTTGCGGAAGTATTGGACAAGCTATCTTTAAAGCAAATGATTATATTAGAAAGAATAATTTGAATATAAAAATTGAAATTGAAACCAGAAATTTTGATGAAATAAAACAAGTTTTAGAGATTGGTAAAGTTCATCGAATTATGTTTGATAATTTTTCTATAGAAGAAACAAAAAAAGCAG
Source organism: Bacteroidales bacterium (assembly GCA_031284905.1). Lineage (GTDB taxonomy): Bacteria > Bacteroidota > Bacteroidia > Bacteroidales > ML635J-15 > Bact-19. Next base: position 13,721 of record JAITXI010000204.1, on the reverse strand, counting down.
TTTCTATGGTAAATTATGTTTTTGAGACAGAATCAAGTGGTGGCATTACTTATGAAAATATTAGAGAATATGCCGAATGTGGCGTTGATTTTATTTCAGTTGGAGCTTTAACGCATCATATCAAAAGTTTGGATTTAAGTTTGAAGAAAATTTGAATAAATTTTTTTCTCTAAATTATAAAAAAATCTAAATATATATGGATAATCTAATGAATAAAATTGGAAATTGGCATTATACTAAATTACTATAGAATTTACAAATAATTTAGGATAGAATTCTAACATGGTTTTAATGGTGAAACGGGTTTTAATTCTGTTATGGTTTGGTTTTTTAAAATATTATGATAACAATTTTATATTATGGTGAAAAATAAAATAGTAAAGTCTAATGACTTTAAGTTTTATAATCTAAATTCCGGTAAGGAATAATAGGGTTTCACGATTGAAAACTTTTGCATTATCAACATTTACAACGTGTCCGGAATTTGGAACAACTATAAGTTTTGAGAAATTAACATGATTTTTTACAATTCTTTTGATAGGAGCTAAAAACATGTAATCATCTTCGCCCATAATGTATAATGTAGGTATTGGAAGTTCTGTTATTTGAAAATGTTTAAGAATTGTATCCATACCAATTGTTATGGTAAACCAACGACAAAACTCTTTTTGATAAAGTTTTTGAGCTTCTTGAACAAATAAATTTCGTGATTGTTTATGCCTTTCTTTTGGCATTAAAATGTAAGCAAGTATGTGATAAAGAAACAAATAAGGAATGATATTTTTTACTAGCTTTGTGATATTTAATAAAAATTTAGCTTTAAAATTTAATTCTAAAACAGCTCCCCCCATTACCATAGAAACAACTCTTTCCGGATAAAGTTCACCAATTTCGCGGACAATAATTGTTCCCAAAGACATGCCAACGAAATGAGTTTTTTCTATATTTTCAAAATCTAAAACATCAATTATGTCTTTTGAAATTTGTGGTAAAGTATATTTAGAAGTATAATTAGAATCGGGTTTTGAATCTCCATGCCCACGTAAATCCACTAATAAAACATTATGATTCTTAGAAAATTCACGAATTTGTTTATACCAAAGCACCGAACTGCCTCCTGCTCCATGGACAAAAGTAACCCAATTTGTAGATGTTTTGCACAAATATGTTTTATAATTTATCAAATTATTTTTCAGTTCACAAAAGTAAAACTTTTTTTATTATAAAAAAATCATTTATCTATAAAAATATACATTTTAACGAAAATACTATTTGATAAGAAAAATAACACGTAATTTTGTAACAAATTTAGTGAAAACCCTTAAAATTCTCATGAATTTTCTGTTTTTTTGCAAAATTTTTGAAAATTAAATAATATTTTAAATTAAAATGAAAAAAATTATATTAATAGCATTATTGATTTTTCCAATAATCATATCAGCACAAGAAGCGGGCAAGTCGTATAGTTTTTCGATAAAACAAGCCCAACAATATGCAATTGACAACAATAAAACACTTAAAAATTCAAAAATTGATGTTGATATTGCAAAAAAACAATTATGGCAAGTTATTGCAAAAGGATTACCACAAGTATCTGGGACAATAGATTATACTACTTATTTTAACTATTCGATGAGTTTGGGTTTAGGTGGTGGTTCTTCTTTTTCACCTACTCCGGAACAAATGGCTGTATTAGATGCAGGTGATTTGGCATTATTACAATTATTGGGGTCAACAATGGGCGGAGGCACAGAAATTAAAATGAAAGATGCTGCGAATGCAAAAATTCAAGTTAGTCAATTGCTTTTTAGCGGAGAATATATTTTGGGTATTCAAATGTCTAAAATTGCTCAGATGTTAGTTGATATTAACAATGAAAAATCGGTTCTTGATATTAAAGAATCAGTTACAAATACGTATTATTCAAGTTTAATAATTCAAAAATCTATCGAAATTTTAGATGCAAATATTGAGAATTTAGACCAAACTCTAACAAAAACTCAAGCTCTTTTTAATACCGGAATGATAGAAGAAACAGGAGTTGACCAATTAAAAATGACAATTTCAGGTTTAAGAAGTTCAAAATCTGCTCTTTTAAGAAATGCAGAATTAAATTTAAATCTCTTGAAATTACAATTAAGTTTGAATCCGGATGATGTAATTACACTTACAGAAAATTTTGATGACGTATTTGGCAGTATTGATTTTTCAAAAGTTTTAGATAATACATTTGACATAAACGATAACGTAAATATGCGTTTGCTGGAAAAACAAGAAAATTTGTTTGAAAGACAAGTTGCTTTGAAACGTTGGGCTTATTCACCGACATTAGCAGGAGCATATAATCATACAGAAAAGTTGATGAAAACAGATTTCGATATGAATCCTAAAAATTTATTTGCTTTGCAACTATCAATTCCAATTTGGTCAAGCGGAGATAGAAAAGCAGCTGTTGACGAACAAAGATTGGAATTGTTAAAAGTTAGAAATAATAGAGAAATTGTTTCAGACCAACTTTTATTACAAGAAAAACAATTAAAATTTAATCTTGCATCAGCACTCGAACAATATAGTATTCAGAAAGAAAATGTAGCTTTAGCAACAAAAATTTATAATAATACGGAATTAAAATTCCGTCAAGGAGTGGCTTCAAGTTTCGACCTTATTCAAGCAAATACAAGTTTATTACAAGCTCAAAGTAGTTTTATTACATCAGGAATGGAATTATTACAAGCAAAATTAGCATTCGATAAATTAATAAATAACATATAAAAAATTAATAACTAATTAAAATGAAAACAAGAACCATATTTTCAATAACATTAATATTAGTTTTGGGATTATTATTTTCATGCAGTCCCAAACAAAAAAACAGCGATACAGTAACAGAAGAAAGGTTGCGTTTTGTAAAAGTTGCAGAACTTTCGGAACAAACGATAGTTAGAGATATTGATTATCCTGCAAATTTATTGGCTGAAAATGAAGTTTATTTGGCACCATCTACTCCGGGAAGAATTATGAAAATTCATGCTGAAATAGGAGACAAAGTTGCTACCGGAAAATTATTAATTGAAATGGACCCAACACAATTGAATACTGCTGAAATTCAATTAATGAATCTTCAAAAAGATATGAAACGTTTGGATACTTTAATACAATATGGCGGAGTGTCGCAACAACAATACGATCAAATGAAAACACAGTTGAATGTAACAAAAGCAAATATTGATTTGTTACGCTCAAATATTAATATGGAAGCTCCTTTCTCAGGAACGATTACCGGAAAATATTTTGAAAATGGAGAATTATATTCCGGTGCACCAAATACACAAGTAGGGAAAGCCGCAATATTGATTATTCAACAAACAAATCCTATAAAAGCTGTTATTAGTATTCAAGAAAAGTATTATCCTAAAATTAAATTGGGAATGAATGTTACTTTAACTACAGACATTTTTGCTGACCAAACTTTTGACGGAAAAATTTCTTTAATTTATCCAACAATCAACGCTACAACAAAAACTTTTGATGTAGAAATTACAGTTCCAAACGCTACACAAACATTAAAACCCGGTATGTATGCCAGAATCAATATTAAATTAGGTGAAGAAACTGCAATCCTTGTTCCAAGTTCGGCAGTTTTACAACAATTAGGAACAAATTTGCGTTATGTAATGCTTTATGATAATGGTATAGCAAGGAAAATCCTTGTTGAGGAAGGCAAACGAATTAATGATAAAACTGAAATAATTTCCGACAAACTTCATCTTGGAGATAAGCTAATCGTAATAGGACATTCAAGTCTTGAAGAAGGTTTTAAGGTGAAAATAGCAGAATAAAATAATAATTTTAAAAATTAAATATTATGAGCATATATAAAAGTGCGGTAAAAAATCCAATTTCAACTTTGATGATATTCGTAGCTATCATCGCATTTGGACTTTATTCACTAACGCGTTTGCCGGTTGACCTTTATCCGGAAATGGAACTCCCTGCTATGTCGGTAATGACAATATATACGGGCGCAAATTCAAGCGAAATTGAAACAAATGTTACGAAAATTATTGAAAACACTCTTAACTCTGTTGATAAATTAAAAGAAATCACTTCAAAATCTATTGATAATATGTCGGTTGTGACATTAGAATTTGAATGGGGATCCGACCTCGATCAAGCAGCAAATGATGTAAGAAATGCCTTGGAACTCGTAAAAAGAAACATGCCGGACGGAGCAGAATCTCCAATTATTTTCAAATTTAATTCGAGTATGATGCCAATTATGTTTTATTCTATTACATCAAACGAAAGTTACTATGGAATTGAAAAAATTATTAACGATAAAGTGGTAAATTATTTGAATCGTATTGACGGGATAGGCTCTGTCGGATTATCCGGTTTGCCAACTCGTAAAATTTATGTAGAAGTCGATCCTGTAAAAATTGAAGCTATGCATCTTACGCTTGAGCAACTCGGTAGTTTGATTGCCGCTGAAAATATTAATGTGCCGGCTGGAAATATTAAAACAGGATTAATCGACTATCAACTTAAAATTGAAGGAGAATTTAAAGAAAGTACACAAATAAAAAATCTTATTCTTGGAAATTTCAATGGACAAGAAATCAAATTAGCTGACGTTGCTGAAATCCGTGATACAATTAAAGATATGACTATTGATAATTATGTTTTTGGTGAAAAAAGTGTCAGTTTGGTGATTCAAAAACAATCGGGAGCAAATACGGTTGCAGTAGCAAAAAATGTAACTGCCGAAATAGAAAGAATTCAGAAAACTTTGCCTCCGGATGTGAAATTTCATCAAATTTATGACTCTTCTGAATTTATTAATAACTCAATCAACAACTTAACAGAAACTTTGTTTTATGCCTTAATATTTGTTGTTTTAGTGGTACTTTTGTTTTTAGGACGTTGGAGAGCAACAATAATAATTGTAATTACAATTCCGATTTCTTTACTTACGGCATTTATTTTCTTGGGACTAACAGGAGGGTCTATCAATATTATCTCACTGACTTCATTATCTATTGCGATTGGAATGGTGGTGGATGACGCAATAGTAGTGCTTGAAAATATTACTCATCATATAGAGCGTGGTTCCAGTCCACGAGAAGCGGCTATTTATGCTACTAACGAAGTTTGGTTAGCAGTTCTTGTTACAACTTTGGTTATCGTAGCTGTTTTCTTGCCGTTAACAATGGTTTCCGGTATGACCGGAGTTCTATTTTTCCAATTAGGTTGGATCGTTACAATAACAATTGTGACTTCTACTGTGGCAGCTATTTCACTAACTCCTATGTTAAGCTCTAAACTTTTGCGTTTAAAACCATTAAGTAAGAAAAGATTTAGTTATGATAGAACTATCAGAGTTGTTTTAGATAAGTTAGACCAAGGATACGAAAAATTAATCCGATTTGTTTTAAGGCATAAAGTATCAGCATTGATTGTTTCAGTTTTGATATTTGCTTCAACATTATTTTTCCTTCCGGGTATTGGTACCGAAATGATGCCTCAAGCCGACCAAGCTCGTGTCTCTGCTACTATAAAATTACAACCGGGTGTTAGACACGAAGAGGCAACTCGAATAGCAAAACAAATTCAAGATATTGCTGTTGAAAAATATCCTGAAATTAAAACTGTGCAATTTTCGTCAGGTGTTGACGATGAGGCAGGAATAGCTTCACTTTTTGGAACTTCAGGCACAAATATCATTTCATTTACTATGAGATTATCAAAAAAACATGAACGCGAACGTACTGTTTGGGAAATTCAAGATGATTTTAGAAAACAATTAGCTCTAATACCTGAAATAGATGAATTTACAGTTTCCGATGGACAAGGCGGTGGCGGAATGATGGGCGGAAATTCTGTAGATGTTGAAATTTTTGGATACGATTTTGATAAAACTAATAATTTAGCTCAAGAAATTTCTAACAAAATAAAAACTATTGATGGTGCCCGAGATATTCAAATTTCGCGAGAAAAAGAAAAACCTGAATTTGAATTTGTTCTTGATAAGGATAAAATGGCTACTTATGGTCTTAATACGGCTACAGTTGCTATAGCTTTAAGAAACAGAGTTACAGGGTTAACTGCTTCAATTTTTAGAGAAGACGGAGATGAATATGATATAGTCGTTCGTTTGCCGGAACACAATCGTAAATCTATTCAAGATATTGAAAATATTGTTGTAGCAAATTCGAAAGGCATTCAAATACGTTTAAGCGATGTTGGTAAAGTTGAAGAAACCTTTATGCCTCCAAACATTGACCATAAACGTCGTGAAAGAATTGTGAAAGTTTCGGTTACTCCTTATGAAATTTCTTTGGGGCAATTAGCTACTAAAATCGAAGAAAAATTGAACGACATAGATATTCCTAATGATATTTTAGTTGATGTAGGGGGGGCTTACGAAGACCAACAAGAATCGTTTTCAGATTTAGGGCTATTAATGATGCTTGCTTTACTATTGGTTTACATTGTTATGGCAGCTCAATTTGAATCTTTTAAAATGCCTTTAATTATTATGATTTCAATTCCTTTCTCATTTGCCGGAGTAATTTTAGCTTTGTGGTTAACGGGTACAAATTTAAGTATTGTAGCTGCGTTAGGAGCTGTTTTATTAATTGGTATCGTTGTTAAAAACGGAATTGTACTCGTGGATTATATAAATTTAATGCGAGACCGTGAATATTCTTTATATGAAGCTATTGCATTAAGCGGAAAATCTCGTCTGCGTCCGGTTTTAATGACAGCTTTAACTACCGGTTTAGGAATGTTGCCTTTAGCTTTAAGTAATGGTGAAGGATCTGAAATTTGGAAACCAATGGGTATCGTAGTTATTGGCGGTTTGCTGTTTTCAACAGTTTTAACTATGATAGTAATTCCTGTTATGTACGCAGTTTTAGACCGACCAGGTTCACGAAAAAGAAAACAAAAAGTTCATCAAAAAGACTATGCTTTTATGAACGATGTCGTTCGGCAAGAAATTAAATAACATAAATTTAGACCATCTCTTTGTTAGATGGTCTTTTTTTTGTAACGCAGATTTAATTAATTTAATTTTCGCAGGAGATAGAACTTGTTTATTTTTAATAAAAAAAATAGTATAATGTTTTGATAATACCATTTATAAATTTATTTCATTCTGAAGTTTCAATGGTATAAGTCCTAAAAAACAGTAACTTTGTTTTGCAAAACAAAAAATTATGCTACAAACACAAAAGTTCAAAAATTATTTTAGTTCTAACAAAAAATCACCAGAGTTTGACAATGCGTCACCCTAAACTGATTTTCAAAAATTTTCGTCAAAAAGTATAGCAACAGATTTGTGTTTTTTAGTAATCAACATCGTTTTTGTCATAGTTTCATTACAGACAAGCAACTTGATTTTCAATGTAGTTATAGTTTTAGCAATATCCAAAACTTTATCAACGCTCAAGTTTATGTCATTGATTTTCAATATTCTTTCAAATTCTTTATATACTTTGCAGGCAACAAAACAAATACATGCGTCTCAATGCGTTTCTTTGAAAAATGAAACATTGGTCGAGTTCCAGCGTTCCCTTTGTTATGCGAAAAGTTCACTCTGCTTGCCACAGTTCTCTACTTGTTGTGCCTGACCTGTTTTTCTTCTTTTTTACAAACATAACGGGACAGACGTATTTTATGGGGAGAAAACAAAAATATAGGATTTTTTTGCTTGTGTCCCCCTCCAAAACAGGGTCGCAAAAATCGCAAACAATTGAAATATAATAATTTACAAAATCATAATATTGGAAGTGTCAAAGTCAGGAAATAAATGTTAATTTTGTGGATGGTCAAGTTAGGGATTAAATATCTCATAGTGTTTTTGACCACGAAAATACAAAATATTTCTCATATATCAACAAAGTGTAGTATAGCCTTAAATCTGCAAATAAAATTAGAATAGACTAATATTCAGCGACATACTCAAAGGCTTTTTAATAAAATTTAGTGAAAAATTATTCTTATATATTATTAAATATTAGTCTGCTGTGATTTTATTTGCAGATTTAAGGTATAGTATGATTTTGGTATAAAATCTTGTGTTCAAAATAAATATACAAAAAAGCCAGTAAATTTATTTTACTAATTTCGGTTCGACATTTATTTTATCTTTTTTAGATGATTTTCTTGAAAAATCATAAGATAAAGGAGCAGCTATGAATATTGAAGAATATGTTCCAACAACAATACCAATTAACATAGCAAAAACAAAACCTCTGATTACTTCACCACCAAAAATAAAGATTGCTATTACAACGATAAGAGTTGATAATGAAGTGTTGATAGTTCTGTTAACAGTTGAATTGATAGCACTATTAATTATCTGTTTTCTATCTCTGGTTATATGTATCTTAATATATTCTCTTAATCTATCAAAAATAACAACAGTATCATTGATAGAATAACCGATTACAGTTAAGATTGCAGCAATAAATGCTTGGTCAATTTCCATACTAAATGGCATAAATGAATAGCAGAGAGAGAAAACTCCTATTACGATTATAGCATCGTGCATTAATGCAATAGTAGCTGATAATGAATATTGCCATTTTCTAAATCTAAACAAGATGTAGATAAACATACCAAGCAAAGCTAATAGTACAGCTACAATTGACTTACTTGTAATATCTTGCGAAACTGTTGGTCCTACTTTTTGAGAAGTTTGACGATAATTAGCGAAGAAATCATCTTGTGTAACATCTTGAGAGATAAATCCGCCATTTTTCATTCCTTCATAGAGTAATTCATCTGCTTCTTGGTCGGTACCATCTATATCAATTTTATATTTTGTAGTAATTTTTAATTGATTATCAGCACCGTAAATTTTCACAATTGGTTTATCTCCATAAACTTTTTCTAACTCGTTAGAAACTGATTCAGGGGAGGCAATTTCTTTCAAAGTAACAACATAATTTCTACCTCCGGCAAAATCTATACCCGGATTTAATTTTAGTGTACATAAAGAAATAATAGAAATAAGAATCATAGTTCCGGAAATAACATAAGCAATCTTTCTTTTTCCTAAGAAATCAATATTTAATTTTTCAAATGCGTTAATCGTGAATTTAGTTCCAAGCGAGATTTTTTTATTTTTATTTAATAATGCTGTAATAATTAATTTTGAAATAAAGATTGCTGTAAATAATGAACATAAAATACCAATTATTAGAGTGGTAGCGAAACCTTTAACAGGACCTGTACCGAAAAAATAAAGGACAACACCAATAAGCATTGTCGTAATATTTGAGTCAATAATAGCAGAATAAGCGTTTGAATAACCGTCAGCAACAGCAGTTTTAAGATTTTTACCTGCACGAATTTCTTCTTTCATACGTTCAAAAATAAGAACGTTGGCATCGATCGCCATACCAATTGTAAGCACAATTCCGGCTATACCTGGTAAAGTAAGGACAGCTCCCATTGCAGCTAAAACACCAAAAATTAAAAATAAGTTAGTTATCAAAGCTACATTTGCAATTAAACCTGCTTTATTATAATAAAACCACATATAAAACATTACTAAAAAGAAAGCAATGATAAAAGAACCAAGACCATCGTTAATAGCTTTTTGTCCTAAAGAAGGACCAACAACTTCTTTTGATAAGATACGAGCCGGAGCAGGCATTTTACCTGATTTTAAAACGTTTGCCAAGTCGGTAGCTTCTTCTAAAGTAAAATTACCTGTAATAGAAGAGCGTCCGCCGGTAATTTCATTTTGAACTGTTGGAAATGAATAAACAAATCCATCAAGAACGATTGCTATTGATTTTTTTATATTTTTAGCTGTTATTCTTGCCCATTGAGTTGCACCTTCACCACTCATAGTCATAGAAACTTCGGCTGTTGCTCTATTTTGTCCAAATTCTTGTGTTGCATTAGTAACAACGTTTCCACTTAATACTCCACCGCCGGTATTTTTTGATTTTTTAAGAGCTATTAACTGATATATTCCAGTATTTTTATCTGATTTAAAAGTCCATGCAAATTCAATATCGTTTGGAAAAAGAGCTTTAATACGAGGTTGATTTAGAGCTTTCATTATTGATTCTCTATCAGCGGCTTTTGCATAACCAACTATAGGACCAACGACCTCTGAACCATCAGGATTTTGAAAATTTGGTTGAAGCTTTTGGAATAATATATTATTATTTTGTGGATTTATTGTATCTTGAGCAATTGTATTAGTATCTGTATCTGTTGCTAAAGAATCATCAACAATCACTTCGTCAGAAATTACTTTATCTTCAATAATTTCATCTTGATTTGTATTTCCTTTTGGAGCAGTAATAGCAGAAAGATTATTTTCAGCTAAAAATTGTTGAGTAATAATTTGGTCAGCTGCAATTAATTGATTAGCTATTTCTTTCGTTTCATAAGTTTCCCAAAATTCAAGAACAGCAGCTTGGCGAAGAAGTGTTTCTACACGTTCGGGATCTTTAATTCCCGGAAGTTCTATATGAAAAACGCCTTCAACAGCAACATCTTTTTGAATATTTGGCTGAACAACTCCAAATTGGTCAATACGTTTATTTAAAACATCACCGGCATTTCCTATTGCAGCTTTATATTCGGTAGTTAAATAATTTACAATTTCTGCATCTGTTGATTTTATAGAAATTCTGTCTTTATTACTTGAAGTAACAAACAAAGAAGCTAAAGTTGGAGATGACGGATTCTTAACTGTATTATAAGCAGTAGCAAATGTTTGAATAAAATTTGCTCCAGTTTGTTTATCTGCTTTCGTTCGTGCTTCTCTCATAGCTTTATTTAGAGTTGAATCGTTTTTATTCGTTACCAAAGCATAAACTACATCTTCTGCTGATATTTCCAATGAAATATTCATACCTCCTTTCAAGTCAAGACCGAGATTTAATTCTCTTTCCTTACAATTCATGTATGTATATTTCTTAATTAATGGGTAAACAACAATGTTTTCTACAGAATCCAAATATGTTTTTTTAATTGAATCTATCAGAGAATTTTTTTGAATTTCTGAAAGTTCTTTTTTCATATTATCTACTTTTTCTATAGCATAATTTTTTGCTTTATGCTCCACAACTGTTGTAACTACCGTAAATGACAAATAGTAAAGTGATATTAAAACCAAAACTATTGTTACAAAAATTATCGTTCCTCTATTTCGCATTTTTAGTTTATTTTTTTTGTTTAAATAATTATTTAATATTGTTAATTTTAATTTGCAAATGTACTATTATTTTTTGTTATTTTAAAATCTATTTGATATTTATTTGTTATTTTCTTTTTCTTTAATTTTTTTCAAAACTTGTTCTTGAACATTTAATGGAAGTGCCATATATTGAGAAAATTCCATTGAAAAATTTGCTCTTCCCGAAGTAATATTTCTTAATTGTGTAGAATAACCGAACATTTCTGCCAAAGGAACAATTGCAACAACTTTTTGAGAACCTTTTCTATGACGTCTCATTGATTCAATTTTTCCTCTTCTGCGATTCAAATTTCCAACAACATCTCCTATGTATTCATCAGGAGTATTTACTTCAACTTTCATTACAGGCTCTAACAACATTGGTTTTGCTTTCATAAAACCTTGTTTGAAACATTGTTCGCCACAAAGTTGAAATGCCATATCAGAAGAATCTACAGGGTGAAAACTTCCATAAAATAAAACGACTTTCACATCTACAATAGGAAATCCTGCCAATATACCTCTATTCATAATTTTTTGAACTCCTTTATCAACCGAAGGAATATATTCAGCAGGAATTACACCTCCTTTTATCATATTTACATATTCGTATCCATTGCCTGAATTTGGTTCTAAACGAATATCTGTATGCGCAAATTGTCCGTGTCCGCCGGTTTGTTTTACGTGACGATAACTTGATTCTACAATTTCTGTAATTGTTTCACGATAAGATACAGAAGGTTCGCCAACTTCAACTTCAAGTTTAAATTCTTCTTTCAGCCTGTCAACCATAATTTCGAGATGAAGTTCCCCCATTCCCGAAATAATGGTTTCATCTGTTTCTTCATCATAATGTGCATGAAAAGACGGGTCTTCATTAACTAATTTTGCCAGAGCTTCACCTAATTTTTCTTTATCTTTTTGTTTTGCTGAATTAATTTTTAGTTCTATTACAGAAACCGGTATATGAATAGACTCTAAAAGTATTGGAAAATCCGGAGCACAAAGTGTATCTCCGGTTTTTGTGAGTTTCATTCCGACCAAAGCTACAATTTCTCCTGCACCTGCTTCTGAAATTTCTTCTCGTTCTTTTGCTTTAATTCTGAAAATTCTTCCAACTCTTTCATTTTTCATTTTGGTAGAATTATATAATTGCATTCCACTTTCAAGTTTTCCGGAAAAAATACGAATAAAAGTTTGTTGTCCTACATAAGGATCGTTAATTAATTTAAAAGCTAAAGCTGAAAAATGTTCTGAATTTGTAGGATTTCGCGAATGTGATTTTTCCGAATCATATAAATCATGTCCAATTACTGCTCCTACATCAATTGGCGAAGGTAAATAATCTATAACAGCATCTAATAATAATTGAATACCTATATTTTTGTATGCAGCGCCACAGAAAACCGGAGTAATTAAAAGTTTTAGCGTTGCCTGACGAATAGCATTTTTTAATTTTTCTTCAGGAATTTCTTTTTCATCAAAAAATAACTCCATTATTTCTTCATTATATTCTGCAATTTTTTCTATTAAATTTTTCTTAACTTGAATTGCAATTTCTTTATATTCGTTAGGAATCGCTATTTCTGTACGAGTATTATTTTCAAAAGTGTAAGCTACCTGTTTTAAAACATCAACAATTCCTATAAAAGAATCTTCAGCTCCCATCGGAATTTGAAGGGGAATTGCATTCGCATCAAGATACTTATTCATTTGATTTACAGCCTCATCAAAATCAGCTCCTATTCTATCCATTTTATTAATAAATGCAATTCTGGGAACTCTATATCTTTCTGCTTGATTCCAAACTGTTTCGCTTTGTGGTTCAACACCACCAACGCTACAAAATACAGCAATCATTCCATCAATTACACGTAAAGAACGTTCCACTTCAATAGTGAAATCAACGTGTCCGGGAGTATCAATTAAATTTATTTGATGGTCAGCCCATTTACAAGTAATTGCTGCTGATGCGATTGTGATTCCTCTTTCTTGTTCTTGTTTCATAAAATCCATTGTTGCTGCACCATCATGAGTTTCTCCAATTTTTCGATTTGTTCCCGTAAAATATAATATTCTTTCAGTTACTGTTGTTTTTCCTGCATCAATATGAGCTGCAATTCCAATATTTCTTAATTTATTTAATGACATTTCTGATATTTATTATTGATTTATAGTCGTTTTTGAAAATTATTTTTCTATATTTTTGAATTTGCAAAGGTACAAAAAAAAATGTAAATTTCAAAATTTGATTTTTACATAGTATTAAAAATGATTTTTATTTTGGTATTGTTTCAAAAAATATTACGGATAATCATATTTTCCAAAAAAACTCTTCAAATATCTAAAAATCAACAACTTTTAAAATTTGATGTAATGAGAATTACCAATTGTTTCCTGACTTCGCCACTGGGACACCCTAAACGGATTTCCAAAAAAAATCGTCAAATAGTATAGCAATAGATTTATGTTTTTTAGTAATCAACATCGTTTTTGTCATCGTATCATTGCT
>JAITXI010000112.1 GCA_031284905.1 Bacteroidales bacterium | reverse complement strand
TATTTGTTCCCGTATTATTTGTAATTCCTGCTGTCGGTGGGGTTGTATTTTGTGTTATCTCTTTATTTGCACTTGCTGTACAGCCATTTGCCGCCGTTACCGTTACATAATATGTTGTTGGAGAATTTACATTTATTACATTTGTTGTTTCGCCCATTCCCCACAAATATGTTCCGCCTCCTGTGGCTGTTAATGAAATAGAAGTTACAGCACAAGTTAATTCGGTTGTAGAACTATTTATTGCAACCGTTGGTATTGTAATATTTTGCGTAATTGGAATACTTGTCGTTGCTGTACAACCATTTGCACCGGTTACGGTTACATAATAAGTATTTGGAGTTGAAACACTTATTGAACTTGTTGTTGCTCCGGTACTCCATAAATAACTTACTCCACCTGTTGCAGTAAGAGAAATTGATGTTGTTGCACAAGTTAATATTGTTGTCGTTGGTGGAGTTATGCCGGCTGTCGGAGGAGTAATATTTTGTGTTATCTCTTTATTTGCACTTGCTGTACAACCATTGGCTCCTGTTACTGTAACTGCGTAAGTTGCCGGTGATGAAACCGTTACGGCATTGTTTGTTCCCAATGAGTTACTCCAATTATATGTTCCGCCGCCTGTGGCTATTAAATCTATTGTTGTTGTCGAACATGTTAATTCTGTCGAAGTCGGGTTTGCTATTGTTGCTGTTGGCGGAATAGTATTTTGTGTTATAGTAATATTATCGGAAGCCGTACAGCCGTTTGCCGGATTTGTTACTATTACTACATAATTTCCTTGTGTTAAAACAGTTGCATTTGCAAGATTTCCTAAGCCGTTATTCCAAGCATAAGTTCCGCCTCCTGTGGCTGTTAAGCCTATTGAAGTTGTTGTACAAGTCAGTTCAGTTGTTGTTGGAGTATTGATAGATGCTGTCGGTGGCGTAATATTTTTTGTTATAGGAATACTTGCAACAGAATTACAACCATTTGCACCGGTTACTGTTACATAAAAAGTTTGAGATGTTCCTGAAATATTAGACGTATTTACGGTTGCATTTGCAGAGCTTCCTAAACCATTGCTCCAAGAATATGTACCGCCGCCTGTTGCTGTTAATGTTATGCTTGGGGTATTACATGTTATTTCAGTCGTTGCAGGAGGATTTATTCCTGCTGTCGGTGGCGTAATATCAGAACTTACTGTAATACTTGCAGTTCCGGTACAGCCTCCTGATGTAACATTTACTGTATATGGTCCGGCGGTACTTATTGTTGTTTGTTGAACATTTGTAGGACTGCCTCCACTCCACGAATATGTATATGTTCCTGTTCCTCCACTTGCATTTGCCGTTAAATTTACACTTGTATTAGCACAAGTTATTGTAGCAGGATTTGGGGATATATTTACCGATAAACCGGGATTTATGGTTACGATAACAGGTACACGTGCGGATACACAAGTTAGAGAAACAGATATAGGCGTTATCCTGGCATATCCATTGCCGGAATGACCTATTTCGTTGCCACTGACCGGTGATGTAAAACTTATATTGCCGGCAATAGTTTGAGCATTTGATAAAGTTGGTTTAATATATCCGGAACCGCCTGAACCACCGCCTCCATCAGAACCTACACTTTCAGAATAAGACGGAGAAGCACCTCCATACCAGCCACCGCCACCGCCACCACCGTCTCCGATAGTATTACCTCCTTGTCCGAATGAACCGTTTGCGCTGGGATTACTTGAATTTGTTCCTCCTGCAACTTGAGACCCTGCTGTAGCAGTATAAGATTGACCACTGCCTTGAATTCCATTTGTGCCACCACCTGCTCCACCTTGTTCGTTGTCTTCGCCATGACCACCACCACCGCCTGCAACAATTAATACACTGGATTGATTAGATGATAGTGTTGATAATAATCCGGACATTGTTGCTACATGTGTAGCTCCTCCGCCTGAACTTCCGTATTCTCCGCTAGTACTTAACGACCTATATCCTCCTCCGTTATATCCTCCCGGTAATATTTCAGATGAAGCGCTTCCAACAGGAACACTTGTTCCTGCTCCGCCTACATAAATGTATAATATTTCTCCTTGCACTAAATTAATTTCTCCATTAGAATAACCTCCTCTTCCGCCATACGTAGAAGAAGCATTATAATTCTCTGAGGTTCCATCACCACCTTGAGCTCCCCATACTTCTAATTTATATGTACCGGTTGCAGGAACGGTAAATTGCTGTACTGCTCCTGTATATGGAAAATTAACAGGCAAACCTGCACCTGCCGAAGCAACTTCGGCTTCTGCATAATAAGTAGTTGTTCCTGTTGGTATTACACTAAAATTTGCTCCACTTGCAGAAGTTCCGATTGCAGTGCCACCGCTAGATTGTGTAAACCAATTAATTGTAGTTGCACCTGTTGCTGTTGCGTTTAAATTTGTTGAACTCCCAAGGCAAATTGGATTTGGTGTTGCCGTAACATTTGTAACCACAGGTAAATTTTGAGAAATATTAATATTTGCCGAATTAGTGCAACCATTTGCTGTATTTGTAACTGTTACTATATAATTCCCTGCTGCTGTAAATGTATTTGTTGCTAAATTCGGAGTTGTACCGCCATTCCATGCATAGGAATAATCTCCGATAACCGGAGGTGTAAATCTAAATGTTTTTCCTGATGTTAAATATGACGCATGTGTTGTGGTTAATTGCGATGCTATGGTATTAGATGTTGTAGCTCCACCACTTGTTGGAGTTACGCTAATAAAAGAATAAACGCCTGAATTATACGACTGTAAACCGCAATCAGCATCATAAGTATAATCTATGGTTGACCATCCGGAACCATAAATATATTCTATTACATTTGATGTTTCATAAAGTTTTATTTGAATATTACAAAGCGTTGAACCACCATATGGTCTAATACCTGTATATTGAACAGTAAAAACTCTATTTGGTGCAGTACCTGTTGTTTGATATTGGATATTTCCATTCACATAACCATCTTGCCACCAAAAAGCTAAATAATTGTATGAACTACCTGAACCTAATGTACCTGATAATGTAGCTACACTATTAAAATTTAAATGCCCATTAGTTGATGCCGAAAGAGTTGTAAAATTCTGACAAGCAAAAGTAAAAGTAAATGGTAAAGTTACGTCGTAATAATTGTCATCTGATATACCTGAGTACAATGTAGTTCCCGAAATTGGAGTATATGTTCCCGTTACATATTGGAAAGTATAATTTCCTGCAGTACAAGTTACCACAGGAAATGCAGAATTTACATTAACAGAACTGACATTACAATCCAAAGCAGTAGCTCCTGACAAATTATTTATTGTTGGTGACGGAGGAGGAGTTGTATTTGAAGTTACAGTAACACTTGCAGTAGCACTACCACCTATACTGTTTAAAACAGTAACCGTATAAGGTCCTGCAGCACTCACAATCTTTGTACTTCCTGTTCCACCACCACTCCAAGCATACGTATATGGTGCAGTTCCTCCGCTAGCATTTGCGGTTAAAGTTACAGTTCCCGTACAACCTAACTGAGGAGAAGCAGGAGATATAGTAACTGTTGTAGGTGGAGGACCACATGTGTTATTAATACTTTGCGAGGTTGCCGGTGTCGAACCTTGAGTTGAAGCAAATACCTGAGTTCCACTTCCATCATAAACTCTATAATAATTTTCATAAGGCCAAGATCCTGCAGTATAATTTAGATTAATTGCTTGACCGGCAGCTACTGTAAAATTAAAACAATCAGGACCTGCTCCGGAACATGATATTCCTGTCAAAACATTAATACCACCTACTTGAACATTAAGTGTGCCACCATTCCAACTATCTCCATAAGTATCGTATAAACATATAGAATAAGTACAACCGCTTCCTCCGCCACTTGTACTCACCAATGTTATTGTATTGGTTGAACCTGTACACCATGAAATGTAGTAAGTTCCACTACTAGTTGCAGTAAATGTTAAGGGAGTTCCACCATTAGCTACGATTGTCCCTGAACAACTTCCTGAACGTACAGTAATATTTCCACCACCTGAACTCGCTAAGCTATATGTGCTTCCACTCACTATACCATTCATTGTAGTACAATCACCAGCCAGAAAACCAGTTGAAATAGTTAAAGGAGTCCCAATTGTGGTTGGCGCAGTAGGATCAGATGATGGCCAGTGATATGTTCCTGTACATTGTGCATTACTAATCACAGACCCAAAAACAAATAAAGATAAAAACAAGGAAAAGAGTATATATTTTTTCATAAGCTATTTATATATAAAATTTCGGACTGCAATTTAGTAATTTTTTTAAATATTTACAACAAAAATGAAAACTTTTTTATTTTTATTTGTTTTTTTTCAAACAATATAAAATCAATTGTTTATAATAAAAAAAATATAAATATTTACAAAAAAACAAATATTATTACATTTTTTTTTTATATTATTTACAAAAAAACGTCAAAAAATTTGGTTTTCTCAATTTTTTTTATAATATCATAGTTATGTAACCTAACAAAATTATAATAAAACATATTAGAAAACATAAAATGATTTTAAATTGTTACGCTTTGTTACATGAAGACTTTTGCCTTTCATCCAATTGAAAATTGAAAATCAAAAATTCTTATCTATTAATTATGAAAATTATGTTAATTTTGTAATAAAATCGTAAATATGAAAATAGATGTCTTATTAGGATTGCAGTGGGGAGATGAAGGAAAGGGAAAGATAGTTGATGTTTTAACACCGAAATATGATATAATTGCAAGATTTCAAGGAGGTCCGAATGCCGGACATACTTTAGAATTTAATGAAATAAAACATGTGTTACATACAATTCCTTCCGGAATTTTTCGTGAAAATAGTATTAACATTATAGGTAATGGAGTTGTCATTGATCCTGTTATTTTGTTAGAAGAAATAATAAAAGCAGAAAAAATTGGTGCAAAAATAAAATCTAATTTACTAATAAGTAAAAAAGCAACTTTAATAATGCCAACACACAGACTTCTAGACCATGCTTATGAAAAAGCAAAAGGAAATGATAAAATTGGCACAACGAACAAAGGTATTGGTCCTGCATATACAGATAAAATAGCAAGAATGTCATTGAAAATCGGAGATATTTTTAAAAATAATTTCAAAGAAAAATATAATATTGCAAAAGAATATCATTTAAAATTGTTGAAAACCTTTGATTATTTAGAAATTGAAGAAAATTATGAAAAAAAATGGTTTGAAGCAATAAAATTATTAGAAGGATACCAATGTATTGACAGTGAAATTTTTATAAATAATTCAATTTTAGAAAATAAAAAAATATTAGCAGAAGGAGCACAAGGAACTATGTTGGATATAGATTTTGGTACATATCCTTTTGTAACATCTTCAAATACAATCACTTGTGGCGTTTGTAGTGGTCTTGGAGTCGCTCCTCAGAAAATAGGAGAAGTTTTTGGAATTTGCAAGGCATATTGTACTAGAGTTGGGAGTGGACCTTTTCCTACAAAATTGACAAATGAAACAGGTAAAAAAATGCAAGACCAAGGGCATGAATTTGGTTCAACAACAGGACGCCCTCGAGATTGTGGTTGGTTGGATTTAGTTGCGTTGAAATATGCGATTATGATTGATGGAGTAACACAATTAATTCTCACTAAAGTAGATGTTTTGAATAATTTTGATATTATAAAAGTTGGAATTGCTTATAAAGTAAATAATGAGATATTAGATCATTTTCCTTACGAACTTAACGATGATGTCGAAGTTGTTTATAAGGAGTTTAAAGGCTGGAATTGCGAATTAGAAAATTGTAAGTCGTTTGTGGATTTGCCTATAGAATTGAAAAAATATTTGCAATTTATTGAATCAGAAACAAAAGTTATGGTGAAATATTTGTCGGTTGGAGCTGATAGAAAACAGACGATTGAGTTGAACAGGAACGGTAAACTAACGGACGAAGAATAAGAGGCAAACAACAATATAAATGCAAAAATTAAAGTTTTTATCATTGAAGGTGGGTATAAAAATTAACCATCAATTTTTTATTATTGTTCGTTTCATATTTGCCGTTATTTGTACATGAAAAGAACTTATCTGTAATGACATTATTTATCTTGTACTAAACGTACATATCCTTTAGAATTAATATCTCTGGTTTCTTTTTTGCAATCGTTGAAAGTAACGCCAATAACTTCACCGGCTTGTTTTAATTCATTACTCCAATAAAAATCTTGATGTAAACCTCCTATACTTTTTTGATTTTTACACATACACTCTAATTCTTTCACAGAAGGTAAACGCCAACCGTCTGGAGGTAAAATTTCATTATATCCATATTCTGCATCTTTATCAACATTCTCTATTTTACAATTACAATTTGAGAAATTATCAATTAATGGAGTAAATGCCGGTTCATTACTTCCTGTTTTTACAAATTTAGTATAAAATAGATTTGTCTTTTTTAAAGCAACTTTTTTTCTATGTTCAACTTTACAATCATCAAAAGTTACTCCATAAATATCGTCTTCCCCTTTCTTTTCAGCACTCCAATAAAATTCAGATTTAAAACCACCTATTCTTTTTTGAAATCTGCACATGCATTGTAATTCATTGATAGTTGCCATTCGCCAACCTTCAGGGAGAACAATATCATCATAAGCATATTTCGTATCAATATCAGAAAGCAATGTATTACAACCACAATTTTGAGCAAAAATTGTTTTACCGGAAAGAACAAGAGTAATTTTTGACTTTGCAGGTATATCAGTTTCTGTTGGAATAGCTGTAGTTTGCGGAGCCTCGGTTAAAATCATTTCATTTATTATATCACGAATCACAATATCAATATCATTTATTCCATCATTGGTTTTACCTGTTTTTTGTTTTTCTATGCGAGAATTAATTACATTTATAAACTTACAAGAAATGTAAAGATTATTTCCAAGATATGATATAGTTGTCGTTAATGCATAATGAGCGCCTATATTTAGGCAAATATTACAGATTTGACTGTTATAATCTTCACTATTAACATTAATCGAGTTTATCGTCAATAATTCTTCTTTATAAAGACTCCTTTCTAAAACAGTATATCCAGCCGTATTTACAATAATATTACTGATTTCTTCACGAACAATATCTTTTATATCCAAACTAATATCTCCTGTTGGGTCGAACACTGCGACTTTTTTCACTTTTGTTTTTTGAGCAAAAGCCACATAACATAACACTATACAAAGGCATACAAGTAAAATTTTTTTCATTTTTATTTTTTTTAACTTATCACAAAAATAATACTAAAAATTGAATTTTCAAAAATTTAAAGGGAAATCGCAGGGTCAAAGTGTTAAAATTGGATAACTCATTGTTTATGAAATATTTACAATTTGAAATTTTGTCCAAAATCAACAACACGATTTCATGATTATCAACACTTTATGTCGGAATTAATGTATGGAATGCTTCATCAGATATGTTGAAAGCGGTCTATGTTCTAACAACTCATAGATGGTTATAAACTAATTATATTTGTCATTTTTCAAAAAAAATTTTACTTTTGTAAAAAAATTGCATGAAAGAAATTATTGAAGCTACAAACAACAAAAAAATTGATGATAAAACAAAAAAATTAGCTGATTTATATTCTCAAATTATCTCATTATTAGGAGAAGACCTAAACAGAGAAGGATTACAAAAAACGCCTGTCAGAGTAGCTAAATCAATGCAATTTTTGACAAATGGATACGACCAAAATCCTGAAGAAATTATAAAATCAGCAATGTTTAAAGAAGATTATCAACAAATGGTAATCGTAAAAGACATTGAATTATATAGTTTATGTGAACATCACCTTCTTCCATTTTATGGCAAGGCACATGTTGCTTATATTCCAAATCATTATATTGTTGGATTAAGTAAAATTCCTCGCGTTGTTGAAGTTTTTGCACGTAGGCTCCAAGTTCAAGAAAGACTTACAACTCAAATAAAAGATTGTATCCAAAATACTTTGAATCCACTTGGAGTTGCCGTTGTAATTGAAGCTCAACATTTGTGTATGCAGATGAGAGGTGTCGAAAAACAAAATTCTATAACTGTAACATCTGACTTTACAGGAGCTTTTATAAATAGTGTTGCTACACGACAAGAATTATTATCATTAATAGGAAAAAAATTTAATTAATTATGAAAACAGCATACATATTTCCGGGACAAGGAGCACAATTTTCAGGAATGGGAAAAAATCTTTATGAAACAAATTCTCTTGCAAATGAATTATTTAATAATGCCAATGAAATTTTGAAAATAAATATTTCCGATATAATTTTCAATGGAAGCGCCGAAGATTTAAAACAAACAAAAATCACTCAGCCTTCTGTATATCTACATTCTGTAATAACATTTTTTTGTTTAGAAAATAAAATACAGCCGGATATGGTTGCAGGACATTCTCTCGGAGAATTTTCAGCTCTTGTTGCTTCAGGAGTTTTAAGTTTTGAAGATGGTTTGAAATTAGTTTACAAACGTGCTTTGGCTATGCAAAAAGCCTGTGAATTGACGCCTTCAACTATGGCTGCTGTAATAAATTTAGACGACAAAACTGTTTCGGATATTTGTAAAGAAATTCAGGAAATTGTTGTTCCTGCAAATTTTAATTGTCCCGGGCAAATAGTTATAAGCGGAACAGAGGAGGGGATTAATTCAGCTTCTGAAAAATTAATGCAAGCAGGTGCCAAACGTGTGTTGAAATTAGCTGTTGGTGGAGCTTTTCATTCTCCTTTAATGAAACATGCTCAAGACGAATTAGCAACTGCAATCAATGAAACAAATTTTAAAACGCCTGTTTGTCCTATTTATCAAAATTATGATGCGAAACCTCATTCCGAACCCGATATTATTAAACAAAATCTTATTAATCAATTGGTTAATCCCGTTTTATGGTCTTCTTCCGTGCAAAATATGATTGCTGATTCTGCCACAAAATTTATTGAAGTGGGACCGGGTTCCGTTTTAAAAGGATTAATTTCTAAAATTAATCCTAATGTTTTAATAGAGAATTTTAGTTAAATTTTTTCCCTAATTTCAAAAAATATGATGATTTTTTTAGCCTAATTTTTTACTTTGTTAAATAATTTTCTCTAACCATCTAATTATCAAGTAGAAAAAAAATAAAAAAAATCATTGTTCTTATAATAAAATATTATATATTTGTAATAATTATAAATTTGTAATAATGTCAAATAAAACACTATTAATAGAACACAACATTAAACCTACAATTCAGAGAATTTTGATATTGGATTATTTGAGTAGTGTTATTTCTCATCCGACAGCAGACGAAATTTATACGGCTTTAGTGCCAAAAATTCCAATTCTGTCAAGAATGACAATTTATAATACTTTGAATTTACTTGTAGAAAAAGGTGTAATTCATAGCTTGAACATCGAAGAAAAAAATACAAGATATGATTTTGATATTTCTCCACATGCTCATTTATTATGTACAAAATGTCATAAAGTTTATGATATTTTTTTGAAAAATGAACAAATTGATTTTCTAAAAAATCTGGTTGAAGGTGAAATTTTTGATTTTCAAATAAATATTAAAGGAATTTGTAAAAAATGTAATAATTTAGGAAAGACGTCTCACTAAACGTCTCCACAAGTAAAATAAATAATAAATTAATAATAACTAAAAAAATATCAAACTTATGAAAAAGAAATTCATATGTACAGTGTGCGGATATGTACACGAAGGAGATGAAGCTCCGAATTTTTGTCCACAATGTAAACAACCAAAAGAGAAATTCAAAGAAATGGTTGAAACCGAAGGGGCATTACAATTTGCCGATGAACATGTAATTGGAATAGCAAAAGGTATTGACCCTGAAATTTATGAAGGATTAAAAGCTCATTTTATGGGAGAAGCAACAGAAGTGGGAATGTATATAGCTATGAGCCGTCAAGCCGACCGCGAAGGCTATCCCGAAATTGCAGAAGCCTTCAAACGCTACGCTTTTGAAGAAGCAGACCATTGTGCTCGTTTTTGTGAAATGTTAGGAGAAATGGTTTGGGATACAAAAACAAATCTAAAAAAACGTATGGAAGCAGAAGCCGGCGCTTGCGAAGATAAAAAACGTATTGCTACTTTAGCAAAACAGCAAAATCTTGATGCTATTCACGATTCTGTTCACGAAATGTGTAAAGACGAAGCCCGCCATGGAAAAGGCTTTGAAGGACTGTATAACAGATTTTTTAAAAAATAATTGTTTTGTTTTTCATGTTGTTTAAGGCTGCAATTTTTTGCAGCCTTATCTTTTCTTAGTAATCACTTGAGAGCCAAAATGCACCACTCATCGTCATAATATTTAATGTAATGTCAAATGAATATAAGCTCTATAAAAATTAAATTTGTATAATGTCTATTATTTAATCGTTTATAAAAATAAAACAGATTTTAATTCGTTATAAAAAAAATATTATTATGATAAAAAAAGCAATTATTTTAATTGTAATTGTTGTATCGTTAGTTGGTTGTAAAAAAACTGACCAAGATATTGAATGGGAACAGAAATTAATCGGTTTTCAATGGGAACCAATTGATAATATCGGTAATAGAATTTGGTACGTTCCTATTTTAGAATTTAATGAAGAAAGCCGCGGAAAATCATATATAAGACTTAGTTCTGAAAATAAAGATGAATTTGGTTGGGAAATTCGCAATAAAGAACTTCGATTATTTTATGATAAAGCTCCGTCAGATTATAGTATTGGTCAAGATCAATATAACAGTAAAGCCTTGTTTCAAATAAAAACAGTATCTGAAAATATTGTTGAAGTTGCACAACTTACTTCAGGTGGTTATGAATTAAGTTATAGTTTCAGAAAAATTACTAATGAGGAAAATTCCGAACAATAAAAATCGGAAAATTTCACATTATATTAAGTCTAATAATTTGTTACAATATTTTTCTTACCTTTGCAGAAAAAAAAGAAAGTGTGAATAATTATCAGTTAAAACCCTAACTCCGCTTGATTTAGGTAGTTAAATTACATAAACAACTGTAATACAGAAAATTAACAAAATTATTTAAGTAACCTAATTAGGTTGTCTGTAATTTAACTTAAATCGTTACATCACAAACAATTAACACAATAGCCACCCTAATTTTGGCGAAGTTAGGGTTAAAATTTGGAAACAGACATTTATTCTGTGGAAGTCAGAATTTATGTTAAATTTGTGAAATAGTAATTTGAAAGTAGTTAACGTATTTTTATTTAAACAACGAATCCACAAAATTGCGTTTGTTGAAAACTTGTAAATCTTCGATACTTTCTCCAACACCAATATATTTTACCGGAATATTAAATTGATCGGAAACACCTATCACAACACCGCCTTTTGCTGTTCCATCAAGTTTTGTAACTGCCAAAGCTGTAACTTCTGTAGTTTTTGTAAATTGTTTTGCTTGTTCAAAAGCATTTTGACCTGTAGAACCGTCTATTACCAACAAAACTTCGTGTGGAGCTTCCGGAATAGTTTTTTGCATAACTCTTTTAATCTTTGAAAGTTCATTCATAAGATTAATTTTATTATGCAACCGTCCGGCAGTATCAATAATTACTATGTCGGCTTCGGATTTAATTGCAGCCGCAATTGTATCGAATGCTACCGAAGCAGGATCTGACCCCATTTGTTGTTTTATTATTTGAACATCTGTTCTATTTGCCCAAATTTCTAATTGCTCTATTGCTGCGGCTCTAAAAGTATCGGCTGCTCCAATAACAACCTTTTTACCTGCATTTTTAAATTTGTAAGCCAATTTTCCGATTGTTGTAGTTTTTCCAACTCCGTTTACTCCAACAACCATTATTACGTACGGTTTTGTATTTCCTATTTTCACCTCATCGGAAATATTTGTTTTATCGTTTTCTTCTAATAATGAAGCGATTGTACTTCTCAGCAATTCTTTAAGTTCTGAAGCGTTGGAATATTTTTCTTCTTTTGCTCGTTGTTCAATTCTTTCAATTATTTTCAAAGTTGTATCTACTCCAACATCTGATGAAATTAATACTTGTTCCAATTCATCTAATACATCATCATCTATTTTTGATTTTGAAAATAATACTTTATTTATTTTATCAAAAAAACTCACTCTGGTTTTCTCCAAACCGGAATCTAATTTTTCTTTTTTCTCTTTACTAAAAATATCCCAGAATGCCATAATTTTTGTTTTACAAATTTACAATTATTAAACCACATTTACAAAAAAAAGAAAAATTAGATTAAAAAAATAACCTTTTTCATACAGATATGCTTGATATGAGCTTCTTCAAATTCATCTCCAAACGAAATATACCGCATTTTTGTATAGAAATTTTTTGCTGATAATTGGGCATGTAAAACGATTTCTGAAATATTATTCAACTTTGCAAATGTTTCTATTTCTACAATTACATCTCGACCATAGCCTTTTCCGCGAAATTCTTTTAAGACAGCCATACGTTGCAAAGTGGCAAAATTTTCTTTTTCACTATCAGGCAGTAACCTGGCAGTTGCTATAGCAGTGTTTTCATCATTATACAAAACAAAGTGAATGCACAATGCTTCATTTTTATCGATTTCTATTTCCGGTGAAACTTGTTGCTCTTCAACAAAAACTTTATGACGAATAGCTATTGCATCTAAATAGATAGAACTTTTAATATTACAAACAGATAAAATTTTCATCAATCAATTTTTAGGTAACTATAATGGAATGCTTTCTCCGGCATTTTTGCAAGCATCTTTTGGCTTTTCTATGATATTTTCAAAGTTGCGCCATTGCGTATAGCCCAATAAATTTTGCAATTTTCTGGCACTCCAACATTCTACACCTTCGTATTCCGAAGATACTTGTTCAAATTTTTCAAATAATGCTTTAATTTTGTTTGATTTCATATTGATTGGGTTTTAATTGTATTTTATTTTCTATTATATTCTTTCAGGCGGATGTTAGGCGGGTTTGTAGGGCATAGGATTAATTTTTCTGCGGGTAATAGATTTTTTCATTCCATATAAAATTTATCATTTTCCCATTTTACCGGATTATTAATAATGTAATTGGAAATATTTTGATACGATTGTTCATTGCGGATAATGTGTTCGTAATAATTACGTTGCCACAATTTTTTGTTAAACGGTTGCCAATTCAATGTTTTCACCCCCCGAATGTATTCATTGGTGGACATGGTTTTGAACCATTGCACCACCGCATGTAGGGGCGAACCTGTGTGTTCGCCCGAAATGTGTTCGCCCAAAATGTGTTCGTCGTAGGGGCAGACCTGCGTGTCTGCCCCTACGACGACATTGTCGGTTTTATCCGGACGAATGGGATTTCCGGTATTGATAATAATGGCATGAAAATGGTTTGGCATAACAACATATTCACCCAATTCAATATCGGGAAATTTATTTGGCAATTCCAGATACCATTTTTCTACCATTTTCCCTGCATCGTTCAATATCATTTTGCCATTTTCTATTTTTCCGAATAGAAATGACCTATTTTGTACACATATTGTTACAAAATACAATCCTGCCTGCGAATAATCGTATCCTTTCAGGCGGATGCTACGGCGGTGGTGGATGGCGGGGTTGAATGGCATGGAAAAATTATTTTTTTGTTAATTTATCATCATCATCTTTGGTCTTAATTGAATACACTATTTTTTCAAAAAAATCAATAGGCGAAAAAGAAATACGCTTAATATTATTAATTATATTATCATAGGCTAAGTATGCGATAAATGATTGCATAATTGCATTATCCAGATTTATTAATTCTAACCAATTAGTATTCTCCACATTTTTAAAAGAAAATATAATTACAAAAAAGAAATAGATAACATATATACAAAACCGAATATTATTAAGTGTAAATATGTAATGAATCAATTCTTTTATTTTTCCCGTTTTTATTTTTTCCGAAGAATTTAATCTTAATGCAGAATATTTGTCGGTTATTTTTATAAATGTCTTAAAAAAAGAAGTAGCAATTATAGCGGATGATGTGAAAAATATAAAAATAGATGTTTCCATAGAAATGGGTACAATCGAAAACAATGTATTGATACATATTAGTAATATAGGAATAATACAGACAAACATACTAAAACAGAGTAGATATAATAAAATAGTTAGAATAGGAAAAGATACCTTAAGTACTAAAAAAACAGGCATAAAAATAACTTTATATATCAACTCAAAAACTTTAACAGTTGGAAATTTTTCACTCAAATAATCAACAATAAAAAGCAGAATAAAATAAGCAATAAAACATATTATAAAACATAATCCAGAGTAGAAAGTTGTTATTTTAGACATAGCATAAATCCCCAAAAAAACAATTACTAATGTAAAAACTATAAGACCTAATAATATTAATATTACAGATATTCGTCTATTTTTCATTTTATTTTTTATAATTTTTATAATAAATTATTTTCATTCTTTCTCTATCTCCCTCTCCACCATCTCTTTCGCCTCTTCCAACAACCGTTCTGATTCCCTACGAAGATAAAAACTTTCTTCAATTAAAGCAGCAATTTGTTGCTGTTTCGGCTCTTCAACAAGCGGAATAATAATATTTTCTAATGACTCGTTTCCTATTTTGGGTTGTGCTGTTTGAGTGAATTCTTTTTGAATTTGCTCTTGAACGGCAATGCTTCTGAATAATAATTCATAAAAGAAACAATATTTCGTCTCTTTCATGCGAAATCGTGAAGTGTTATTTGAAATAAAACTATTATTGTAACATTCCGTTATAAGATTTACTTTCCCAATTGTATTTCCAATAGTCGCAAAAACAAAATCATCTGTATTGACAACAGTTTCATTCGTCGCAATAAAATTGTCATCAATAAAAACGACATCATTATTTGCTATTGGTTGATTATATGATAACTCTTTTATTCTAAGATACGCACGTTTGCTTTTGCTAATATATAATTCATCAGATATTAAACTGCCATTTTTAAACTGCCCAATATCTTTTAATTTACAATAACCAGTTGGGCTGTTTTTTATCACATTTTCTATTTCCTCATATTTCGGTTGATAATATTCCGCATCCAACCTTCCAGTACTTAGAAACGATTCTTTGAAACTCTTGATATTCTTTCCTTCTTGCGAGGGTTTGAAATCTTTTAATCCGATTGTTTCCAAAAGTAATTCTTCGGCTTGGCGGTAGAGTTGTTGGGATTGTCCCTTTAATTCAAATATTGATTCAAATTTATTGTCAATACTTCTTTGAAAATCTTTTGAAAATTCAGGAATAGGAATTCTGTACAAATCAGGTTTGCTTATGTACGATATTAGTAAATTAGTTTTATACCTATCTTTAAAAGCAGTTCCATACTTGCTTATCAGATAACACAACAAAACATGTTTGCTGATATTTTCATTTACGGTTAATTTAAACAAACTTCTAGACACAAGTGTCTTTTCAGGAAAATCATCGGGAACAATAGATACTTTTTCTATTTTCCCTTTTACTTCTATAAGTATTTCTCCTCGTGATATTCGCCCTTTTGGATATCTAATCCAATCTTCTCCTTTTACATAGAATAAATTATCTGTTTTGATAAAAGGTGTTTCTAAATCTGTTGCTTGCAAAAAATAGGGATAATTATTCACGATAGATTCATCTTTTTCGACAATTTGTGTATTTTCATAAACTACCCTATATCCATCTTTAACAAAAAATTCCAAAGGCTTTAAATTGGGCACATTTTTGAAGAAACTCAAAAATTGCTTCCTGAAATATTCACTATCAATTCGTATGTTTTCGTTATCGGCTAAAACATCTTTTAGATTAAGAACACTTACTTCCAGCCCTTCCAACAAACTCTTATATCTCTGTTCGTCGAAAGGGCTACTTAAAAAAAACTGAGTTTCTCCTTTTTCGCAAATTCGGCAAAAGCCTCGGCTATGCCATCGCGTGTAAATCCTTCGTGATTGAAAAGGTCGTGCTTCACAATCAAATGCTCGTGCTGGTCGAAGGCGTATTCGTCTAAACTTTTGGGATTAGTAATGTATTCAACCGGTGGGTCACAAGCAGTGCCTTTTGGTAGTTCTATTTCGCCTTGTGTGTATTGTGGCGTTAGTTTATATTTCTCGCAATCGCGTTTGCGCAAATAGATTTTTTCACCGCTATTGTCTTTGCTTGGTTCTTGCATAGTTGCAAAAAATATCGGATAATCGTCCAATTTCGGACAAAGTTTTTCGTCCCATTTCTGCACCAAAAGCACGCTGGTTTTAGTGCCTGTGTGCGGTTTGAACACGTTGCCGTGCAATCCTACTACCGCTAAAATACGGCAACGTCCGGCAATATATTCACGTATCTGCTTATCGCTGCTGTTGTTGAAACGCCCTTGCGGAAGAACAATTGCCATACGTCCACCGGGTTTCAAAAAATCGAGATTGCGCTCGATAAACAAAATATCTCGCCCAACTTTGGCTTGATATTTTCCATCGGGTTTTTTGCCTAATTCGTATTTCGATAAAATATTGCCCTCTTTTATATCTCCTGCAAAGAGCGGATTTGCCATAAGCAGGTCAAATGTAAATTCATGGTTGCTGTTCTTATTGGCACGCATTTTTTTGAATTTTGTCCAACCGGCACCATAAATATCCCGCCAATCTTCATCGTTTGTTTTATCCTCCCAACGTTCCCAATCAAGTGTGTTCAAGTGTAAGACATTGGTTTGCCCATCACCTGCAATCAGGTTCAATGTTCGGGCTACACGTACCGAGCGTTCGTCAAAATCAATGGCAAAAACTTTATCATTTACGTAATCCGTACAACGCAACGGCTTTTGTTCAAGCGTAAAAAGGTGGCTTTTATCCAAACCTTCGTCTTTCATAATTTGTCCCCAAACATGGAAAATCGTATGTACCGGAAAACCACAACTTCCCGCAGCCGTATCAATCATCGTCTCGTTTTCTTTCGGATTGAGCATTTTTACACACATATCAATCACATAGCGAGGCGTGAAATATTGCCCTTTTTCTCCTTTGCTGCTCTTGTTGATAAGATATTCAAAAGCATCGTCCACCACATCCAAATTGCTGTTGAAGAGTTTAACGTCTTGCAGCGACGAAACGCAAATAGACAAATGCGAAGTGGTCAGTTCTATTTTTGAATTTGGTGAAAAAACGCCTGCCCATTTTTGTTTAGCCGTATCAAATAGGGTTTGTATTTTGTTTTTCAGTTCTGTTTCGGTGTCGCCATAGTTTCTGAACTCCAAATGTCGTCTGGGATTGCGTCCGCTTTCCATTTCATCGTAGAGTTTGGTAAAAATCAGTTTGAACAGTTCTTCAAACACATCTACTCCTGCATTAGCCAAGACTTCGTCCTCCATTTCGAGCACAAGTCCTTTCAACGATTTGCGTTCTTTGACTAATTTATCGCGTTTTATCAAATCGTCAATTGTCCAACGTTCCGAGAGAATATCGGAAAGTTTTTCCGTTGCTTTGGGTATGTTGGGAATATCTTCAAAATAGTTGGGGTCGCGTCGGTGGTAAAAAGAAATGGAGTCGCCGTTTGTCCATACGCCAATGGGCGCACCGGTTGCATTGCAATATGACTTTAATTGTTCCTTGCCGTCTTTTAGTTTCGGTTTTTTTAGTTCAACAATAATATAAGGGGAATTTTTCCGCTCTTTGTCGAATATTACAATATCCGCCCGTTTCTTTTCCCGCCCGAATGTTACGGCATATTCCAATTCTATACGGTCGACAGGATAGTGATAATCATTGAGCAAAATATCCAAATATAACTGTCTGACAACCTCTTCGGGTGTTAGTTTAATTTCCTTTTTGCGTATGGCGCAGTTGATGTATGGAACAGGATTTCCTTTTTTATCCAAACGAGTAATTACCTTCTCTTCAAATTTTTGGATTTGAAACAGATTAAACTGCGACTGTTTATAATCAGAGTCTTTAAGAATTTCGGCGAGGGTCATGCTATTATGATTTTTATGGTGCAAAGATATAACT
>JAITXI010000035.1 GCA_031284905.1 Bacteroidales bacterium | reverse complement strand
TCGTATGATTTTTTTAACACAAAGTTCGTTGTTTCTTTACAAAATATTTTAATAATCCAAAAATTATCCGGAAATTTATGATAACATATATTATTAAAGAGATGGCAAAAAAAGAGGTTTATAATGTAAATATTACATATCAATATGTATATTACCTGACTTTTCTCTACATTTTATACACCACAATCTAAAGCATCAATAATTTGTTTTTTAGTTAAAGTAACGATTTTATTACAAGAGAAGTTTTCTTTTTCGGAAGTTAGTTCAACTTTGTAAGCATATTGAAAAGCATTTAAAGCCCCCGGAAATATTTATTCGCAACCTGCAAAATGCGGTTATAATCCCTATATTCGTAAATGGCAAGGCGAAGAATGTTATGTTTCCGTTGAAGAATACGTAACTTACGGCAAAGAAACAGGTTTTGTGCCGAATAAAGAAAAAATAGAAAAATTAAACAGGGAAATTGGGGAAGAAAATGAGTAAAACTAATTTTGTATTTAATTTAACCAAAAATATAATTTATGCACATAAATTCAATTTTTTATAAAAATTGTAAAAATAAAAGTTAGCGTTTGAAAAACGCTAACTTTTATTGCGAAAAAACTGTTTGACGGAGCGGAGGCGGAGGAGTTTTTTTTGTAATATGCTGCAAATAAGATGTATATATATAATTGTTTTTAACAAAATAAATAAAACAATAAATAAAAATAACTTTAAATAATTAAAATATTTTGTTTTATATTTGTATTGAAAAAAAAATTAACATGGATTATCAACATATACTATCGTTAATTGGTTTTCTTCCAAAAGAAAATTCAGCAGGTATTTTTGAAAAAAAATATGCTGACGGCTATGTTATTGAGGTTGATTTTGAAAAACAAACTATCAATTACGGCGAAAAAATACAAGCCGAAAGCAAAACCACGCAAAACTTTTCTCAACCAGAAAATTTTGTAGTGTTGGAATGTGTAAACCGACTGCTCGAAAAAGGTTATAAACCCGAAAATATTATTCTTGAAAAAACTTGGAAATTAGGACATCAAGAAAAAGGGAGATTAGATATTCTTGTTACCAAAAATGATGGCTCTACTTATTTGATGATTGAGTGCAAAACTTGGGGAGCAGAATTTGACAAAGAATTTAACAATTTGCAGAAAAATGGCGGACAACTTTTTTCTTATTTTCAACAAGATAAAAATGCAGAGATTTTAATGCTTTATGCTTCCGCCTTGGAAGTGAATGTAATAAAATATAGAAATGAAATCATAAAAATTGAAGATGATTACCGATTAGCCGGAAATGTTGTTGATTTTTACGAAAAATGGAATAAACTAACCAAAGATAACGGCATTTTCGACACTTGGGTAAAACTGTATAATTTTGAAAGTAAGGCATTAACGTCCAAACAATTAAAACCCATTAAACAAGAAGATAGCAGCCTCATTTTCAATCAGTTTCTTGAAATTTTAAGACATAATGTAGTTTCTGACAAACCTAACGCTTTTAATAAAATTTTTACTCTGTTTTTGTGCAAGGTATATGATGAGAAAAGCACAAAACCCAATGATAAACTGAAATTTCAGTGGTTAGATGGAGTGGATAGCGCAAGCGGAGAAAATGCTTATATAGATTTTCTTATTCGTTTGTCTGACCTCTATAAAAATGGAATGTTGGAGTTTTTGGAAAAAGAAATTACAGATTTTTCCGAAGACGATTTTAACAAAAAATACGGAACACTTGACGATACAATAAAAAAAGATTTATTGCGGGAATTTAAAAAAATTCGTTTGGAAAAAAACAATGAATTTGCGATAAAAGAGGTTTTTGATAATCAATCATTTTTAGAAAATTCAAAAATAGTAAAAGAAGTTGTTGAATTGCTACAAGGTTACCGATTGCGTTACAATAAAAGGCAGCAATATCTTTCCGATTTCTTTGAATTGCTTTTGACAACAGGTTTAAAACAAGAATCGGGGCAGTTTTTTACGCCTGTTCCTATTGCGCAATTTATCTTAAAGAGTTTGCCCATTGATATTTTGGTTAATCAGAAAATAGATAAAGGCGAACATAATAATTTATTACCGTATATGATTGATTATGCGGCAGGTAGCGGACATTTTATCACAGAGGGAATGCACGAAATCCAAGAAATTATAAATAAAAAAGTAGCCGAAAATTATATTGATGCTACGGCAAAGAAAATAAAAACTTGGCAAGACGACCATTTTGATTGGGCTACGCAATATGTTTATGGCATAGAAAAAGATTATCGTCTTGTAAAAGTGGGCAAGGTTGGTTGTTATTTACACGGCGATGGTTTGGCAAATGTGATTTTGAGCGATGGCTTAGCAAATTTTGAAAACACAAAAGAATACAAAGGTTTGCTAAAACATACAGATGCAAATTTTCCAAAAGAAAACAAGCAATTTGACATATTAGTTTCTAACCCGCCATATTCTGTTTCTGCCTTTAAGAATGCTGCACGAGATTATTATACTGAAAACGATTTTGAATTATACAACCGTTTGACTGACAATAGTTCTGAAATTGAATGTTTGTTTATCGAAAGAATGAAACAACTTTTAAAAGACGGTGGTGTTGCAGGTATTTTATTGCCTACTGCAGTTTTAAACAGTACTGGTATTTATACAGAAACTCGCAAACTTATTTTGCAATATTTTGATATAATATCTATTGTGGAATTAGGAGTAAATACTTTTATGGCTACCAAAATAAAAACGGTTATTTTATTTTTACGACGAAAAAACAATTACGATAGTATCAATCTGAAAATTTCTGTAGATAAATTCTTTACTGCTTTGCAAGATGTTACATTAAATAGAATTGAAAAGCCTGTTTCAAAATATGTCAATAGTGTTTGGAAAAATATTACGTTGAATGATTATTTTAGTTTATTGCAAAAAACACCCAATCAAGTTATTTCAGTTCACGAAATCTACAAAGAATATCGAAAAAAAATAAAAACCAAAATAGAAAAAGAGTTTTTGAATGCAGTTATTGAGCTAGAAAAAGAGAAACTATACTATTTTATTTTAGCATATTCTCAAAAAACAGTAATGGTAAAAACAGGTGAAAAAGATGCCGAGAAACAGTTTTTAGGTTATGAATTTTCGGAACGGGGTGGAAAAGAAGGCATCCATTCTTTTGTGGAAGGAAAAGAAATAGACGAATGTACACAACTTTTTGATGTCAATACTTTTAAAAACCCATTAAAAGCAAGTTCTTATATTTATAATGCGTTTAATGGGAAACTTGATTTAGAAATTCATTCCTCGCTAAAAACAAATATTGAGTATGTTCCATTATCCGATTTAATTGATTTTAAAACAAAAGATTTCGATTTGAAAATTCAGAAAACACAAAAAGTAAATATTAATTATTCAGACATTTGGAAAAGCGAAAAAACTCAACTGCTGTCAAAAATTGCAATAGTTGAAAAAGGGAAATCCATAACCAAATCGAAAACTACAGAAGGAAATATTCCAGTTATTGCTGGCGGACAAGCACCCGCATATTTTCATAATGAAGCCAATAGAGATGAAAATATTATAACCATAAGCGCTTCTGGTGCATATTCTGGTTTTGTTAATTATTTTGATTGTCCAATATTTGCTTCAGATTGCAATACTGTTAAATCTTTAAATGAGTCTGAATATCCAACAAAATTAATTTATTATTGTCTTAAAACTTTGCAGAATACAATTTATAAATTGCAGAGAGGACAAGCTCAACCACATGTTTATAAAGACGATATTGAAAAAATAAAAGTTCCTGATTTTGATAAGCAGGAAAAACAAGCCCTTGCAGAAATAGAACTTTTAGAAGAAAAAGCAAAAACAATAGTCATTAATGATTTTGAGAAAGAAATTGAGAAAATACTTAAAAAATATTTAGAATGAAAACAATAGAAGAAAAAATAAAACGAGCCATACAAACCAATAAACTGAACCCTGAAATATTAGGAGAAAGAAAATGGTATAATTATTTTATTCGCACTACAGAATTGGTTTGGACAAGAAATTTATATGAAGGCTATCAAATTGAAGTTTATGATAAACAATATGGCGGTAATCATTTAGCAACGGTAAAGGTATAATTCTCCCCTCTTTCCGAACAACAAAAAATCGTTGCCGAAATCGAAAAAATCGAAACACAAATAAACGAGTTGGAACAACAATTAGCATCTATTCCAAAACAAAAAGAAGAAGTTTTGAAAAAATATTTGTAATCTTGATTTTTCATTGTTTCACAAAAACAGCACAAACTACAGGATTACCACTTTTTCGACTTTAGGTACATGACAAAAACAAACAGAGATGTAAACTGTTGTAAATCAATAAAGTAAATTGTTATTATAAAATAAAGTTGTCAGGGTCAACACATTAAAATTTTAGTAATTTTATTAAATAATCTTTGTTCCAACCGGCGTTTATATCGAAGACTTTCTTTACCTGAGTTTTTTTATACTTTTTTTTACTCGCTTATCCCGAACTCAGGTTGAAAGTGAAATAATAACTATATCATTTTGGTAATTTTAGAAATTTCAAAAAACTGATTAATTTAAATTAAAACTCACTAACCACAGATATAAAAATATTTTATGTGTTTTTTTATACCGAAACTATTTTTGTCTGATAAAAAAGATTTGTTTTTCTAATATTTCTCTTCAAAAAAATTCAAATAGCCATTAATATTTTTAGATTTTAGAAGTTTTTCGTAATTGCTTAAAGAAATGATAAATGCTTCATGTTTTACATTTTGCAACATATCGAAAACATCACGACTACCGGTTATCATTTTGGAATAATTTGAAGCCTGTCTTTGATTTTTGAATGAACGAACTGATATTAATTCATAATTTGTGTTTACTGGAAAATTTACGACATTGAATGTTCTCATACTAAAATTAAAAATATTAAAATTTCTAATTTCAAAACTCAATCGTTTAATATCTACATCAGCTGATTTTACATAAATAACATAATAATGTTCCGAATTTGCATCAAATTCAAATTCGTTTTCTTCTTGATTATCAAAAATGTCATTATTTTCCGAACCCGGTTCGTTATTTTTCTTTTTTGCTTCCGGTCGCGCTTTTAATTCTGCGATTAAAGCCTGAATATCTGTTGTTCCAAAATATTCAAGTATATTTTGTGCCACTGTTGAAAGGTCGTCTTTTTTGTATTTCTGCATAAAATCGACCAATGCTGTTTTAAATTGTGTAGAATCTGAATTTTTACCTACACAAAGCGTTTTAAAAAATTCAAATTTTGCTGCTAATTTATGTTTTTCGTCATTTTCCCTAAAAAATTTATTTATGTTTGATAACACTGCATTACAATTTCCATCCATAAATTTATCATAAGTGTCAATATATAATTGATTATCAGCCACTTCTTTAGCTTCTACTTCTTTAACAAAATCCGGATTTTGAAGTAATTTTGCGTGATTTGATTCAGGATAATTATTTATTATCAAATTTTTATATTTTTCTGCTTCCGGTATATTATTTACCAATTTATTCAACAAATATAAATCATAATATGAAGGGAGTAAGTATATATTTTTAGGATACCTTTTATTCAAATCTTCGTAAGCATAGATTGATTTTGGATAGTCTGTAAATAATTCTTTATAAATATGACCTATTTTATATAATGCTTCAACAATTTTTTCATGAGAGGCATTTAACGCAGAATCAGTTAAAGGGATGTCTTGTAAATAAAATTCTCTTGATTTTGGATTTGTATTTGCTTTTATAGCAACAACCGAACTATCAACGGATTCATTTTCATCTAAAAATTGTTCGATAACATTTTTATTTCTACGCCTCCAATTATCTTCATTTTTTCTATTTCCCCATTTTTTTGTAAATTCATTTTTACCAAAACTTAATTGAGACGGATTATAAAAATACCATTTTCCGCCGGAAGGGGCTGATACATTTGAACTTGAACCTCTTCTTTGGTCAAAAAGTAATGAATTTACCATGTCTAAATTTTCTTGTTCACGTTGTATTCTTTCTTTCTCAACTAGGTCTGCAATAATTTTGTCAATTAACTTATTCCTATCATTTGCTGACATATTTGCTAATCGTTGTACACTATCTTCAAACTCAACAATTGTAGTATATTGCACTAATTCATTGAGATTTAATGAAGTAGAACGAATATTTG
>JAITXI010000003.1 GCA_031284905.1 Bacteroidales bacterium | reverse complement strand
ACGTCAAGTTTTGAAAATTATGAA
Source organism: Bacteroidales bacterium (assembly GCA_031284905.1). Taxonomy (GTDB): domain Bacteria; phylum Bacteroidota; class Bacteroidia; order Bacteroidales; family ML635J-15; genus Bact-19. The sequence continues at coordinate 26,765 of JAITXI010000003.1, read as the reverse complement.
ACAGTCAATTGTGGTCCCACTAGGGCATGATCCTAGGACCCCCTGATTATGAGTCAGGTGCTCTAACCAACTGAGCTATGGGACCTGCTAAAAGCGTTACAAAATTACCACTATTTTTTCATATTTCCAAAAAAAATTATCTTGATTTAATATTTTTTTTAAAATTGTTGATATTCAATAAAATGCAACAATTGATAACATCTATTTATTTATGATTTTTTTACAAATACAAAAGTCCACAGACCGTTCGACCGTTTACCATTCCCATTAAAACGGATAATTTATCCCTAAATTAAGAACTAATTTATTAAATTTTAAACTTTTTATTTCCCAATTATCTGTAACAATACCCGGATTAAACAAAGGAATACCAATATCTAATCGTATAACAAAGAACGACATATCGTAACGAACTCCAAAACCTGTTCCAAGAGCAATTTGTTTGTAAAAATTACCAAATCTAAAAACAGCATTTGTTCTTGTATCTTCACTGTTTAAACTCCAAATATTTCCTGCATCCAGAAATAAAGCTCCGTTTAATTGCGAATGTCCCGGAAAAGTTACCATATTAAAACGATATTCAAAATTCAAAACTAATTTCATATCTCCTATTTGATCAACTTTTGATTCTGAATCTGAAAAGCCTCCCGGACCCATTGTTCGCATAGCCCAAGCTCTTAAATCGTTGGCTCCTCCAATAATATATTTTTTCACGAATGGCAATCCTTTTGAATTTCCATACGGAATGCCAACTCCAAGAAATGTACGATAAACTAACTGATGTTTTGAATTAATTATTTGATGAAATGCATAATCAAAATAAAATTTCATAAATTGAGAAAATTCAATATCTAAAAATCTGTAAGCGCCATCAACTTTTGGTATTTTTGCAGCTTTATAAATCAAGAAAGGAATGTTTCCGCTTGTTTCAATGTTCGCATAAAATATCGAAAAATCTGTTAATTTATTTATATTTTGACTATTATAAACAAAATCATAACTTATAACCGACATCAATTGATTTTCATAAGAAAATTTCAGAAATGAATTAGAAATTGTTTGCCTAAAATCTTCATTAAAATTATAAATTTTAACGAAATAGAGTTCAAGTGGGCTAATTGAATGAAAAATATAATTACTTCTTGTCGATGTCCATAAATATCCAAACGAGGTATTCGTAATTGTTCGTGTATATTCCGGCCGTTTTTGATAATTATAAGAAAATCCGAATTGGGTATATGGATTATGATTTTTTGTAAAAGAATAATTTTCCAAAAAAGGTATCAATAATCTGGGTATTTTTAATTTTGCTTCTCCGCCTGATTCAAACGTATTAAATAAAAAATGCTTTTTTTCTTCAACAGTTGTAGAAGTAGTTTGAAACGACAATATTCCTTTTAAATAAAAATTTTGAGCACCTTTAAACAAATTTCTATTATTATAAATTAATGAACCTGCCGCTCCATAATTTCCGGAAGTTGTATAAACATCACCTTCCAATGAATATGATTGTTTAAAAAATGGAGTTAAATAAATATGAGCATCTAAATATTTATTTGCAAGATTATCTTCGAGTATTGTGTCAGTTGTTTGACTAAAAGTAATATTTATATTTCTAAAAACTTTTAAACTTGAAAGATGTTGTTGGGTTTTTTCTACATTTTTTATATTATATAAATCGTCAATATTTAGATAACACGACTGTAACAATGTAGAAGGTTTTATTTCAAGTTTGTTGTGATATATTATTTGATAACCATCTACTATTATTGTATCTAATGATGCATTATATTTGTCTTTATCTTGCAAATAAAGTTGAGAATTAAAATTAGAATAAAAATATACATTTTTAATAGTTTGAGAAACAAAACCATTATCCGGTAATGTATCTAAATTTTTGTTTTTTATTGATAGCTGTAAATCAACCTGATACGAATTAAGACTTGAATCTACATAATAATGAATATCATTAATTGAAAAATAATAATATCCGTTTGATTTCAACAATTTCAAAATTCTTTCACGTTCCTTTTGGAGGACATCTGTATTTAAGTTATTATTTGGATTTATTAAACGATTTACAGTGTCTAACATTACAAAATTATTTATTACACTATCGTCAATATCATAATTAATTTTTGAAATTTTATATGGATTTCCGGAAATAACATTATAAATAACTTTAACTTTTTTATTTTTTTTAAAATCTTCAGAATATTCAACTTTTGCATCATAAAAAGATTCGGATTGAAGGAATAATTTCATGTTAGTAAGAGTTTTTTTTGTGTCAAAATCATCATAAATTACAGGTGGCTCTCCAACAACTTCGGCAATCTTATTTCTAAATTTCCGTGGTTTTTCAGTTTTAAACAAATTATAAACTCCAAGGTGAAATTTAAAAATAAACACTGTTTTTCTATTAGGTTTCTGAGCTACAATTGTATATAAGTCACTTTTATCAATATCTTTATTGTCGCATTTGATTTTTACGTTTGTCAATAAAAATTTATCTTGGGGAACATTCTTTGTTGAACGACAAGAAGAAAAAGACAACATTGAAATCAGAAAAAATACAATTGTTGCAGGAAAAAATATTTTTTGTAACTTTCTTAACATTTATCATACAAAGGTAATCAATAATTTTCATTCAATAAAATAAGAATTAATTTTTTTACTATTAATTACTGTTTTTTTATTATCTTTTGAATATATTAAAGAAAACGCAAGTATTGCATATTCTCAAACTTATTCTCTGTGATTTCACTGAAATAATATTTTTTATTTTTAAGATAACTGCAATATAAAACAATCTTGCAGATATATAGCATTTGTTTTAAAATTTTTCCATAAGAAATTTATTTCTGATTTTTTCTTCTGTTTTTGTGTTTTCTTCTAATTAAATATACTATTAAATACGCAATTGCTCCGATTAAAATAATAAATGGCCATATTGTTAATAATCCTTGAAAAAAGTACATTAAATTTTCCCAACCGTCTTTGAAAGCTTGAAAAAATTCAGAATGTTTTTCACGAAAGACTTCTTCTGTTGTATAAAAATCAATTGTTAAAGTTCCATAAGCTACTTGATTGGAAAGAAATTTCAAACGTCCTTCAACTGATTCAATTTCTTCACGGATAACACCTAAATTTTCTTCAATTTTCAAAATATCTTCTACCGAATTAGCTCTTTTTAATAAATCTAAATAGCGATTTTCTAATTCTTTTTTTGCTTTTATTCTACTTTCTATATCAACATATTCTTCAGTAACATCATTTGCAGTGATACTCATCGAATTATATTTTTCTACATTTTGAGAAAGTTTAGACAAAAAAGTATCAAATTTATTAGAAGGTATTCTAATAGTTATATAATTATGTGTTGTATAATTATAACTGTAATCGTTGATAACATCAGATGAAATATATGATTTTGTTTCGTTAACAATTTGATTTATCATATTTCGAGTTTTCTTCATATCTGAGGTTTCAAATGAGATATCACCTGTTTTAATAATTTTTCTTTCGACTTCAATATTTTTTTTATCTGTCTCAAAATCAGATGATACTTTTTGTTCTTCTGAAACAACAGATTCATCTGTCGCATAGTTTTTGTAAGATTTTTCGTTTCCGCAACTAAAGAAAATTGTTGCAATAATTAAAATAGAAAAGATAAATTTTTTCATATTTATTTAATATTTGAGTTTATAAATTTTAATATTTCGTTTAAAGCTATTGGAGAAAATGTTTGCTCAATTTCTGAATATTCTGACGGAGAACCTGTTTCACATTCTTGAAAAAGATGATTTTGATTGTCTAATTCCTTGATTATCACATTGTTGTTCCCATTCTTTTTCAATATTTTTTCAATTGCAGATAAATTTTCTTTTGCAATAACTTGAAGGTCTTTGTTTCCGTTAAGTGCAAGTAGCGGACATTTAATATTTTTTATATATAATTCCGGAATGAATTTTATAAAATAACGGAACCAAGTATTTGTAATTGTTTGTATTTGTGCATCAATACTTTTTTCATCTAAACTTTCTAATAAATCGGGATTATCATTTTGAAATTTTATCATTAAATCTTTGGTTTTCAATTTTATAGAATCCAAATTATTTTCGCTTTTTACTAATTGATAAATTTTAAAATTTAATTTACTTGTAATTTCAATTTCATCGTCTATTAATCCTGAAGCTTTTGCAATTGCTTCAGTTTGCATTATTAGCAAAGAATCAATAGGTATTCCCGGACCTGCCAAAAATATTACAAAGTCAATATTTTTATTTCTACTTGCCACCATTGAAGCTATCATTGCTCCTTCACTATGACCGATTAATCCAATTTTATTTTTGATTATTTCTTTTCGTTTTTGCAAATATTTGAAAATTGCTTCAACATCATTTGAAAAATCATAAGTTGTTGCTTTTGAAAAATTTCCTTTTGATTTTCCTATTCCGCGATCATCAAATCTTAATACAGCAATTCCATTTCGTGTTAAAAAATCTGAAATAACTAAAAATGGCTTATGCCCAATTATTTCTTCATTTCTATTTTGCGGTCCACTGCCGGATATAAGAATTACAGCGGGAAATTTTCCTTCTTTTTGTGGTAAAGTCAAAGTACCTGCTAATATTATTTTATCTTTTTTATTTTTTATAAAGACTTCTTCTTCGTAATATGGATATGGTTTTTTAGGCTCTTGAAAATGATTAATGGTTTTCTTTTTGATAGGGCTTCTTTGAAAATTTAATGGAAATTTAGTTTGTTGAAAAAATATACCATTAATAATAGTATCTTTTAATGTTCCTTTATAGCTGATTTTTGATTTTTCAATAGAAAATTCTAAATTTAAATCCAAAAACTCAATTTTATCAATATTCATAATAGCATTATTTTGATCGATGCTTATTAATTGAGCAACAAATATCGAATCTTGATTTTGAATATTTAATTCTAATCTCAATTGTGCTCCAGAAACATTAAGTAAACCAAACCATTTGCCTGTAATATCTTGTGAAAACATATTACATGTAAAAAACAGGAAAGTTAATAGGACTGAGATTTTTTTCACAGGTTGATTTTTAAGTTTAGCGAGGTTGTTTTCAATCTTGAAAGATTTTATTCTTACAAAGATATAATAAAATTTTTAACCTACAAAGTTTTTTTGTTATTCCTTAAATCCGTAAAAAAAATTTACATTTATTGTGGTTGTAAAATCACGAAAAAAACGGACATTTTCGGGGTAAACAGTACCGTTCATAACGTTATTGATTTTCAGAATACTTTTATTTTGTAAAAACTATTTTTTTCTATATTTTCGTTAATATCGGAATAATTACTCAAAACGACTGTCGGATTTTTAAACATAAGTTCGTATTGTTTTTTATAAAAAAACCTTGATGTTTTATCATTTTTGTCATTTTTTGAGAAACAGTGAACTGCCAAAATTTTTTTAAATTCATCTAAATACCTGCAATGGCTACATGACAGAGAATTTGAAATGTAGATATAATCAAAATCTGAAAAATTTTGAGCAAAAATATTCAGATTATAATATTGCAAGTTTCTATTGGCTGATAATAAAATTGTTGTATCAATTGTTTGTGATGCAACGATTTAAGTTAAATTACAGACAACCTAATTAGGTTACTTGAATAATTTAGCTAATTTTCTGTATTACAATTGTTTATGTAATTTAACTAGCTAAATTGAGCGGAGTCAGGGCTTAATATTCAATAATATATGTGAATAATTTTTCACTAAAATTTATTAAAAAGTCTTTGCGTATATCATTGAATATTAGTCTATTACAATATTTTTTGCGGATTTAAGATTTTATATTAATTTATACAATTTGATAGCGATTAATTTTGCCTCAATTTCTTCTAACATTAATAATATCCTTCTTTATATCTTTTTACCAGCAATTCAATTTCTTTATCTTTAACTTCAGAATCGTATTGTTTTTTGAGGTCGTTGCCAAACATTTTAGCAAAACCTTGCCAGAAAAATGCTTTGACAGAACCCTTTAATTCATTTACAATTTCATAAGCCGTACTTCCTGTTTCTCTATCTAATAATTTCACTAATAGAATTGATTGCGAAAGAGTAAATTTTACAAGTTTTGGTTTGTAATGAGCCATAATTTGTTTTTCACGTATTTTCATATATTGAGTTCGTTGCTTATCGGTAGAGAATTTGGCAAGACTATCATCAATATTTCTATAAACTTTTGATATTTCTAATGCTGTTGGATAAACTTTCACAAAATTTCTTTCTAATTTTTCAAATCTTCTTTCTTCACTTTTTGATGAAAAATTTTTCTTCGGATAAATAATTACTTCTCGTAAAAGAATTATTCCATTCGGAGCATTTTTTATTATACTATCTAATTGTCTGAAATTTCTATAATAATCCGGAAGTACTTTTGGTTGAGATTGTCCGTAAGCAAAGTTCAAACAGATAAGAATATATATGGATACAAATACAATTGTTTTTAATAATTTCATTTTTTGTCTTTTTACGAGTTTTCCAAATTTTATGCCAAAGTTTTTTTGAGTAAAAAGAAAATTAAAAAAAATGTTGTATTTGTTCTAATAACTGATTTGCCAAAAATATGGACGTGTTAGTTTTTTACTTTCTAAAATACTTTTGTTTTCCATTTCAACAAAATCATTATATGAAATCACTTTTGTTTTCTTCTTTATTTCGGGAATAGTTATTTTTAATGGTTCATCTGAAGGGATTATATTTGTGGCTGTATAAATTTGAGAACCGTTATTCATATCTAATTCAAGAATAGCTCCGGGAAGTCCGCAATATCCATCTGGACCTATTGCTATTGGCATATCTAAAGCAAACCATGCAACAATTTCTTTATCTCGGATTGTATCATAATAATATGCATTCATACAAATATGCCCGGCGACTTCTTTCATATCGTTTCTAATTTTCCAATTAATACAATGAATAGAATCCTCAATTGCATATTCTTTACCCAATACTTTTTGAATATTTAACATTTTGTTTTTTTCAACATCACGATAGATATAATAATTTTCTTTTCGAGAACTGTAATACCGTTCGTATTCCTCATTAGGAATATTTTCAAAGATATTAAAATTTTCATTAAAAGTCAAAATTCCTTTTTCAATATATTCATTATTTGAACCCCAAACATAAGAAGAATTTTCTCTATCTGTTTTTGAAAGGTATTTACAATTAAGCATTTTTTTTGACCAATTATGCGAAATATTATAAAATATTTTTCCACTCGTTTGGCAATTTGCAAGATTGGATAAAGATATTATTACAAATAATACTAAAAATATTGTTATCTGTTTCATATATAGTTTTTAAAAATAATTTCTACTTTTATTACTAATTTCAAACCCTCTTAAATTATAGGCAACTGTAAGTAAATAATAACGAGCAAGTGTTGGTGATTGTCGATATTCAATATAATTTACAGAAGCAATTTGACGAATATATTGATTTTGATTTAGCAAATCCATCGCTGCTATTCGTATTTCAAATTGATTTTTAGCTCCTATAACTTGGCGAATCGAAACATTTAGATTATTAATATTTTGATTAAAATCTAACTTTGAATTATTATAATTTGAAAACGAATAATTTCCTTCAAGAAAAGTTTTTTTAAAAACCTGCCATTTAAAACCGGCATTAGCAGAGTATCTCATATAATTTTGGTTTTTGTCGGTATTAATAGAATATTTTGTAAAAGTAGCTGAAGCCGATGCTCCTGCATTAAAACTTAATTTTTCTCCTGCCGTAATATTTATTCCTAAACTTCCACCTGCATTTTTTGAATTTGTATTGTTTTCCATTTCATTAATAAAAACAGGGGAATTGCTAATACTACCATTTAAAGAGACATTCATAGTAAGAATTGTTTTTACAATCGGGAAATTTGACCATAAATATGTTGAAAAGCTATTTCCACCTTTTACATTTGCGGGTTTTGAAATAGTTACATATCCAATACTATCAACAAAATTTGTCGTTTGATTATAAACAATATTGTTTTCGGAAAAGGAAGCATTTCCATTTAAAGAAATATTAAACATAGAGGCTTGATTCCAATAACTTAATCTTACACTTGCGTCATGAGAGCGTTCTGGATCAAGTTCGGGATTACCAATAGTTTTATATAAATTATTAGATAAATTTGGCATTGGAAATAAATAAGAAATATTAGGTTCTTCAACAGCATATTCATAACCTAAATCCAAATCAAGATTATCTGTTAATTCAAAATCCGCTTCAAAATAAGGTACGCCATTAGAATATGGAAAGTTGCTTTTATTTTCTGTCGCTATTTGTCGGCTTATTCCATTTAATTGAAGATTTTGAAAAGCTCCTCCTGCCTGAATATTTATGCCGTTATACGCAAAATTCAATGAAGCTCCAACTCTATTATAAAGTAAATTGTTTTTGTAATTCAAATAAAGTGAATCAACAGAATTATTATTTGGGTCACGGGATTCGTTATTATTTGTTCTCAAAGATGTTCTAAAATTATAAAAAGTTTGTAAAGTAAATTGTTTTGATAAAGGTTCTACATATAGTATGCTGGCTTTTATAGTATGGTCTATGTCGATTTCATCATTTTTTACAATAAATTTAATTTGTTCTATTGGAGATAAATTATAAAATTCGTTAAGATTATCAATATTTTCAGCCGATTTCCCGTTAGAAAAATCGTAATTTCCACTAATAGCAAAAGTCCTTCCTTTTTTCTTAAATTTATGTGTATAAATTCCTAAAGCATTTACTCCAAAATCATTGTTCCCGTTATCATTTTTCATAGAATTCAGGTTAATATCATCAAAAAGAGAAGTTTGGAAAAGTTGTGTTGTAATATTAGACCTATCGGTTGTAGAATAAGATACATCTGCACGTAATACAAGATTGTTTGTTGAATCAAAATCATATTCAAAACGTGTTGAAAAACTGTGATTATTTCTTGTATTATCATTTCCGGTAGTGTCAATTCTCCAAAAAATCGAATCGCTTAAAAAAGTTTGTCGATTTGAATAAGTGTCGCTGAAAGTATTTGTTCTGGTATAAAAATAACTTGCATTAAATTTTATTTTTTTATCATAAAAATTATAATTTACTCCACCTCCGGCATTATTTGAAAATCCGGAGCCATCGCCTCCATAACCATATCCATAAGAAAAATATCTTCTGCCATATCCGCCAAAACCGAAATCTCCACTATCCCAACCGGTTCTCATACTTTGTCCTTTAAACTCAGAATAATCACTCCAATTAACATTCGATTGGTTAATATTGTTTCCATATCCCATAAACGAAAGTTGCTGTTTTTCAGTGAAATAATTAAAATTACCTTTAGCCAACCAACGGTTTGCTGCATTTTCTCCCCAGCCATAGCCAACGGAAGCTTTTCCAAAATATCCTTTTTTATACTCATCTTTTAGCTCAAGATTCATAACTTTTTCTTTGTTATTATCTTTTATCCCTGTAATTTTTTCTTGTTCTGTTGTTTCATTATAAACTTGAACTTTTTTTACAGCAGCAGCATCAAGATTTTGAGTTACTGTCGTTGGGTCGTTCCCAAAAAATGCTTTTCCGTCAACATAAACCGTTTTCACATCTTTTCCCATTGTCGTAATTCCACCATTTGCATCAACTTCAATTCCGGGTAAACGTTTCAACAAATCTTCAACTGTAGAGCCCGGCGGAATTTTAAATGTTGTCGCATCGTATTCTACAGTATCTCCTTTTATAAAAATAGGTGCTTTTGCCTCGCGAATTACAACCTCCATTAAAAAATTTGCAATTGGGCTTAATTTAATTAGACCTAAATTAATTTCTTTTTCTTCTTCTGTTGGATTTATTGTCTTTTGGTAGGGCATAAAAGCAACATGCGAAATCTTTAAAAGATATTTTGCTCGTTTTATATTTTTAAAAGAAAAAATTCCTTTTGAATCTGATGTGGTATAATTTACCAAAGCTGAATCTTTAGAATTTAATAACATTACCGTAGCTGCCGGAACAAATTCATTTGTTGTATCCTTTAACTGTCCAATAATTGATATTTGGGAATTGACATTTAAAACTGAAATGAAAATAATAATTAGTAAAAACAAATTTTTTCTTATCATAAATTATCCAAAGTTTTATTAATATAAACTAACTTTAAAATAACAAATTGTATTTTAATTTTTTTTTATTACTTTTGTATTAATATTTAATAAAAATGAAAAAAATAAAATTTTTATTCGTAGTTTTTCTTGGAATACTTTTAATATATTCTTGTAACAAAAAATCAGAAAATTCAGAAATGACAAATCCATTATTACAGACTTGGGATACTCCTTTTGAAGTTCCGCCTTTTGATAAAATTCAACCGGAACATTATTTGCCGGCTTTTTATGAGGCTATGAATCAACAAGATGCAGAAATTGCTGCAATTGTTAATTCTATAGAAACTCCAAATTTCATAAATACTATTGAAGCACTTGAATATAGCGGAAATACTTTATCGAAAATTTCTAACATTTTTTTTAATATTTTAGAAACTAACAGTAACGATGAAATGCAAGCAATTGCTGATAGCATTTCTCCAATTTTAAGTTCTCACGAAGATAAAATAAATCTTAATAAAGAACTATTTGCAAAAATTAAAACTGTTTATGAAAATAGAGATAAAGAAAATCTTTCACGTGAACAAAATAGTTTGTTAGACGAATATTATAAAAATTTTGTTCGTGGAGGAGCTAATCTTCCTGAAGGTAAACAAGAACGATTTAAAGAAATTAATATGCAAATTTCTACTTTGGCACTGAAATTTAATAAAAATGTTTTAGATGCTACAAACGCATATAAATTAATAATTGATAAAGAGGAAGATTTGTCAGGATTACCACAATCAATCAGAGACGCAGCAAAGGATTCTGTAAAAAATATTTGGACATTCACTTTAGATAATCCAAGTTTATTGCCATTTTTACAATATTCATCAAACCGCGAAAAAAGAAAAGAAATTTGGACAGCTTATTCGTCTCGTTGCAACGGTGGAGAATTTGATAATAACGAAATAATTACTCAATTAGTGAATTTGAGAACAGAAAGGGCTCAAATGCTTGGTTATAAATCACATGCCGATTTTGTTTTAGATGATGCAATGGCAAAAAATTCAAAAGCTGTTTACGACCTTCTAATAAAAGTTTGGGAACCTTCAGTGAAAAAAGCTGATGAAGAAAGAAAAATGTATCAACAAAAAGCCGGAACAGAAAAAATTCAACCTTATGATTGGAGTTATTATGCCGAAATTATTAGAAACGAAAAGTATAATTTAAATGAAGATAGTATAAAACAATATTTTTCTTTAGATAATGTGAAAAATGCAGTTTTCACTTGTGCAGAAAAACTTTATGGTTTGACTTTTGTCGAAAATCCCAAACTTCCAACTTATGACACACAAGCTGTTGCTTATGAAGTAAAAAATAATAATGAAATTATTGCAATTCTTTATATGGATTTTTATGTTCGTCCGAGCAAATCAAGTGGTGCTTGGATGACCGAATTTCGTTCACAACATCAAACTCAGGACGGAAAAAATGTAATTCCAATTGTTTCTTTAGTTTTAAATTTTCCAAATCCTACTGCAAATACACCTTCTTTGTTAAATTTTGATGAAACAGAAACTTTATTTCATGAATTTGGACACGCTTTACACGGAATGTTGAGCAAATGTAGGTATAATTCAATTGCCGGGACTAATGTTCCGCGTGATTTTGTAGAATTTCCTTCTCAATTTAATGAAAATTTTGCCACAGATAAAGAAGTTTTAAAAACTTATGCAAAACATTATATTACAGGAGAAATCATTCCTGATGTTTTAATTGACCAAATTGAAAAAGCAGAAAATTTTGGACAAGGTTTTATGAATACCGAATTAATTGCTGCTTCGCTTCTTGATATGGATTATCATTGTATGACAGAAATAAAAACCTTTAATCCTAACGAGTTTGAAAATGCAGCCATGCAAAAATATGGTTTAATTTCTGAAATTATTCCAAGATACAAGAGTCAATATTTTAAACATATTTTTACTTCAACATTTGGGTATTCCGCCGGTTATTATAGTTATACCTGGGCTGCCGTTATCGAAGCAGACGCATTTGAATTATTTAAAGAAAAAGGTATTTTCAATAAAGAAACGGCTGATTCTTTTAGAAAAAATATTTTAGAAATTGGAAATACAGACAATTTAATGACACGATACAAAACATTTAGAGGTCAAGAACCTGAAGTTTATCCTTTGTTGAAGAAAAGAGGATTGATTGAATAATAATATTGAGATAAACTATTGTCTAACTTTTAAAGATAATTTAATTTGTAAAAAATATTATTGTATTAAAAAATATAGTTTCAATTATAACAATTATTTCTTCGGTTTGTTGGGATTTCGGAGGCAAAAACAGTTTTAACACTACTTTATATGTCTTATTTTTTGCGTATCAACTATGTTTCTTTTTTATACCATATATTTTTTCGTTTATAATCAATCGCAAAATTATAATATTTTTTTAATTTCCAAACAAAAAGTTTTTTTGAGAAAAGTATTTTTTTGTGAGTAATATATTTATTGTGTAACTTTACATATAAAATAATTACAAAATTTTACAACTTTGTCTTTGATAAGTATGTTCATAATTTTTATTTATATTACTGATTATTAACAATAAATATAACAAAATCCGCATATTTACCAAATTCTTTTCTACTTTTTTTGTTTGCTTATCCTCCGCCTCAGACTGTTATTTGTACATTAAATAAATTAAAATCTTCAAAGCAATATTATTACTTTTTGCAAACTCAAAATTTTTTGTTACCTTTGCAAACTCAAATTTAATAATAATGAATAATTTAATAACAGCATTACCATTCAGGGTAAAAGATATAGAATTAGCAGATTTTGGAAGAAAAGAAATAGAAATTGCAGAAAAAGAAATGCCGGGTTTAATGGCATTGAGAAAAAAATACGGAAAAGAAAAACCATTAAAAGGAGCAAGAATTACAGGTTCTTTACACATGACAATTCAAACTGCGGTTTTAATTGAAACTTTAGTTGAACTTGGTGCAGATGTTCGTTGGGCAAGTTGTAATATTTTTTCTACACAAGACCATGCAGCTGCTGCAATTGCAAAAATAGGAGTTCCTGTGTTCGCTTGGAAAGGCGAAACTTTGGAAGAATATTGGTGGTGTACGCTTCAAGCACTTTCTTTTCCGGAAAATTTAGGACCAAATTTAATAGTTGACGATGGCGGAGATGCTACTTTATTGATTCACAGAGGATTTGCGGCAGAAAATAATGCTTCAGTTTTAGATAAAACTCCTGAAAATCATGAAGAAGAAATTATTTTGAATACACTTAAAAGTGTTTTGAAAATGGATAATACAAAATGGCATAGAACAATAAAAGAGCTAAAAGGAGTTTCAGAAGAAACCACAACAGGAGTTCATCGTTTATATCAAATGATGGAAAAAGGAGAATTATTAATTCCTGCTATCAATGTAAATGATTCTGTAACAAAATCAAAATTTGATAATTTGTATGGTTGCAGAGAATCTTTGGCAGATGGGATTAAAAGAGCTACCGATGTTATGATTGCAGGAAAAGTCGTTGTAGTTTTAGGATATGGCGATGTTGGAAAAGGTTGTGCTCGTTCAATGAGGGGTTATGGAGCAAGAGTTATTGTTACCGAAATCGACCCAATTTGTGCTCTACAAGCAGCTATGGAAGGTTTTGAAGTTGATGTGATTGAAAATACTTTTAAAGAAGGGAACATCTATGTAACAACAACAGGAAATTGCGAAGTAATTACTTTGGAACATATCAAACAGATGAAAGATCAAACAATAATTTGTAATATTGGTCATTTTGATAATGAAATTCAAGTTTCCAGATTAGATAACTACCCCAATATAGAAAAAACAAATATTAAACCACAAGTTGACAAATATACTTTTCCGGAAACAGGACATTCTATATTTTTATTAGCAGAAGGGCGTTTGGTTAATTTAGGTTGTGCAACAGGACATCCATCTTTTGTAATGAGTAATTCATTTACAAACCAAACTTTAGCTCAATTAGATTTGTGGAAAAACAATTATGAAGTTAATGTTTATCGTTTGCCAAAATCACTTGATGAAGAAGTTGCACGTTTGCATTTAGAACAGATTGGGGTAAAATTAACAACTCTATCAAAAAAACAAGCTGATTATATTGGAGTTAAAATAGAAGGTCCTTATAAACCGGAACATTATAGATATTAATAAATTTTGAAAGAATTAAAAAAAACATTAAATTTGCAAAAAATTTGTTTAACGTGTGAGGGGGCTTTGTAAGCAAAGTTTAGTAGCACAAAAAAAATATATAAATGAAACATTTTGAATTAAAAGCAGAATTACGTACCAATATTGGTAAAAAAGCATGTAAAGCAGTAAGAAAAGAAAATGGTATTCCTTGCGTTATTTATGGAGGAACAGAAACAATTCACATTAGTACAAATCAAAGTGATGTTCGCAAATTAATTTATACTCCGGAAGTATTATTTGCAGATATTACTGTTAATGGAAAAACGTATATTTCTATCGTAAAAGACGTTCAATATCACCCAACTACAGATAAAATTTTACATATTGATTTTTATGAAGTAAGTACTGATAAGCCTATGAAAATAGCAATTCCATTAAAATTAATAGGTTCTTCTGTCGGAGTTAAAGCCGGAGGAAAATTACAACAAAAAATTCGTAAAATTACTGTTAAAAGTTTAATGGAAAATATTCCGGAAAATTTTACAGTAGATATTTCAGAATTAAATATTGGTCAATCAATGAGAATTAGAGATTTAGTTTCTGATACATTGGAATTTGTTGATGCAAAACCAACAATCATTGCTTTAATAGCATCTTCTCGTGGAGCAGTTGCAGCAGACACTGATACAGAACCTGCAAAATAATAAAATTACCAAACCATGAAATATCTTATTGCAGGTTTGGGTAATATAGGAGCGGAGTATATAAACACTCGTCATAATATTGGTTTTACGGTATTGGATTCTCTCTCAAAAGAATCCAATACTATTTTTTTTGATGCAAGACTTGGAGCTATTGCAGAAATTAAAAATAAAGGAAAACAACTTTTACTTTTAAAACCGTCAACTTATATGAATTTAAGCGGGAAAGCAATTAATTATTATCTTCAGAAAGAAAAAATTCCAATCGAAAATCTTTTTGTAATAGTTGATGATTTGGCTTTACCTTTCGGAACTATCAGAATAAAATCAAAAGGAAGTAGTGGCGGACATAATGGGCTTCAACACGTCGAAGAAACTTTGCAATCTCAAGATTATGCGAGATTGAGATTTGGAATAGGAAATGAATTTTCAAAAGGACGTCAGATTAACTATGTTCTTGGAAATTGGTCAGATGAAGAAAAAAAACTCTTACCGGAAAGAATAAAAATTGTAACAGAAGCGATTTTAAATTTTTCAATTCTCGGAATTGATAGAACAATGAATTTATTTAATAACAAATGAGTCAAAAAAAGCACAAACAAAATTATAGGAATAAAACTTCCAGAGCAACAGGAAGTGCTGCTAATTGGACAAGTCCTAAATGGCTAGTTAGATATGCAATAAATAAATTTATCAAAACAAATAAAATTTCTTTATCAGAATATATAGTTCCGGAAAAAGGTTTTAAAACATTCAATGATTTTTTTACCCGTAAAATAAAACCGGAACTAAGACCAATAGAAAATGGTTTAGTTTCTCCTGTAGATGGTGAAATTTTTGATTTTGGATATGTAAATCACACTAAAAAAATTTTTGTTAAAGGAACATACTTTTATGTAAATCAATTAACATTAGAAGAATATAGTGATAAAAAATCTTTTTGTGTGTTTTATTTAGCTCCAAACAATTACCACCGAGTACATGCTTGTTTTGATATGATAATTAATAAAATTCAATATGTTCCCGGAACCTTATTTCCGGTAAAAGAAAAATCTATTCAAAAAAATACTGATGTTTATTGTAGAAATGAAAGAATAATTTTAAGTGGAGAATCAAATTTTGGAGATTTTCAATTTATTTTTGTTGGTGCATTTAATGTCGGGAAAATAAAATTATCATTCGATTCTTGTCAATCAAACATTAAGAAAGCAAAAATTACTACTTATGATTATAAAGATACTCCAATAATTGTAAAAAAAGGAGAAGAAGTTGGTTATTTTGAGATGGGTTCAAGTGTAATTTTGTTATTAGATAACGAAAATTTATACAAAGCACATTTGGAAATAAAACAAAAAATTAAAATGGGAGAAACTGTTATTCGCTAACATGACACAACAAATAATTAAAAATAGTTTAAACGAGAAAAAAGTCTGTTTAATAATTCCGACATACAACAGTGAATCGACAATAGAATATGTAATCTCTGATTGCTTGAATTATTCAGAAAATATTATTGTTGTTAACGACGGCACAACCGATAATACTTTAAATATTATAAACAAATTTCAAGAACAAATTTCAATCGTTTCTTACCCCAAAAATAAGGGAAAGGGTTTTGCTTTAAAACAAGGTTTTAAAGAAGCAATTTCTCAAGGATTTGATTATGCAATTACGATAGATGCAGACGGACAGCATTTCTCAGCAGATATTGAACTGTTTGTCAACGAATTAAAAAAAAACGAAAATGCCTTTATTATTGGTTCTCGAAAATTTACAAATTCAAATATGCCTGAAAAAAATAAATTTGCGAATAGATTTTCCAACTTTTGGTTTACTATTCAAACTTTTAAATATCTGCCGGACACACAAACAGGTTTTAGGCTTTATCCGTTGAAAAATTTTAAGGAATTTAAACCTCTCACAAATCGCTATGAAGCTGAATTAGAAATGCTTGTGCGTTGTGCTTGGCATAATGTTAAAATTGTTCCGATTTTTATAAATGTTTTTTATCCAGAGAAAGAAAACCGAATTTCACACTTTAATCCAAAGAAAGATTTTTTGAAAATTAGTATATTAAATGCCGTTTTGTGCATATTAGCTTTAATTTATGGCTATCCTTCGATGTTGATCCGGAAAATATTTTGATTTTTTTTGATATTAAATGATTTTGCTTAATTTAGGGTAAAATATTTCGGAATTACCATTCGCCCATTTCTCTTATTGTTCCTTGTTTGTCAGTTCAACTTTTTATCATTCTTGTTTAACAGTTTCAATACAATTTAGTCTATTCAAAAGAATTTTTTGTAAAATTAAGAAAGTTCTGAAAATCCGGATTTTCAATAATAATTGATACGGTATTAACATTTAACTCATTCGTAGTTCCTAATGGAAAATTATAGAAAATTTGACATTATTACATAACTTTAAGTTATTGTAGGATTACAATTTTCTTGCAAACAAATTGGCTATTTGGGTACAAATATAATATTTTTTTTATTTGCAGTGATTTTTTCTATATTTTGACGTTTGTGAAAAAAAATATATAATTTATGGGATTTTGTTTGGTTTCCCGTCAATGTATATCCATTTATTTTTAGTAGTGTCTTTTTTATCGAAAAACCAAGTACCATTTTCAAAAACAAACACTTTAGTACTATCATTATATTTAATTGTTCCTTTGTAAAATATAGAATCTGTTTGTTTTTTTTCTTTATCGCCTTTATACCACAAAATTCCTTCTATATATTTGCCATTTTCCCAAATTCCTTCAAATTTTATTTTTTTATTTTCGGCTTTTAAGAAAATAGCCAAACCTTGTCCGTCAGGTAAAGAATCTATATTTATTTCTCCTGTATAACTAATTTCTGCTTTATAACCTAATTTTACAGAATCAAGTACTAAATCAGTAACAGGTTGAAGAGCCGGAACATCATCTTTATTACTTTCCGGTATTATTGGATTTTCTTGTTTTTCAGTCTTATTTTTATCTAATATTTTCTTCAATGTTGGCACAGCAAAATACAGTGCACAAGCTGATAAAACTACACAAAGCATAGCGATTACAATAATGATAATAGTTTTTTTATTAGATTTTTTTTCTTCAATAATATTTGTAAATTGTCGATTTGCAGGATTTTTGGAAACAAAATTTCTGTTTTTATTTTCAAATTTCTGAATTTTTATCAATTCGACTGTAATATTATCTTTTCCTCCATGATTATTAGCTGTAGTAATTAATAAATTTCCGGCTTCTTGAAGTTGATTTTCTTTCAAAATTTTTTCTATTTCATTTTCTTCAATCATTCCTGAAAGTCCATCGGAACAAATTAAAAAAATGTCATTATTCAAAGGAATAACAGGTTCCTGACAAACTTCCGGATTCAAGTCTTCTTTTATGCCTAATGCTTTTAAAATGACATTTTTTTGCGGATGATGTTCGGCTTCTTCATCTAAAATCATGCCTTGGTCAACCAAACCTTGCACGAAAGAATGGTCTTTTGTGATTCTATGCAATTGCTTTTCTTTTCCCAAATAAAGATAAATACGACTATCGCCGACATGAGCAATCCATGCTTTTTCATCTTTGAGAAGTAAAATACAAGCAGTAGTTCCCATACCGTGAAATTCAGGACTTTCTTGTGCATAACCTAGAATTTGAAGATTTGCAAAAATTAACGCATCAGAAAGTGCTCGTTTTAAATCTTCATATTTTTCTTTTGAAAGGAAATCTAAAATTGAATTTACAGCAATATTAGAAGCTTTTGCACCACCAACATGTCCACCCATTCCATCGCAAACCACAAAAACTCTGCCATTTACTGTTTCGCGTTCGCCCAGAAAATCTTCATTTGCTTTTCTAACTCTACCTACATCTGTTCCCAGAAAAATATTTAAGGAATTTTTATTTTCCGCCATAAAAAATTCAAATTTTTATAGATAAAAAGTTATTACCACTTCACCAAGACCAATAATATCGCCACTTTTCAAAATCGTTCGTTCAACAAATTGTCCGTTTACAATTACATGATTAGTGCTTTGTAAATCAATAATATCGAATCCACCTCCATTAAAAACAATTTTTGCATGCTGTTTTGAAACTGTTGGAGATGAAATTACCAAATCATTATTATTTGTCCTTCCGATAGTTGTTATAACTCCAAAAATATTATAATTTTGTTTTTCTCCTTTATTGTTTATTTGTAAACGAGGATATAAATTTTTAAGTTTCATTAAATCTGCTAATCGTTGATTTTCTTCTTTTTCGGCTTCATTTCGTTTATTTTTTTCAACTTCATTTTTATAATCCTGAAACTGCTGTTTATTTTTTTGAGATTCTTCAGAAGCAAGTCTTTGAATTTTTTCCATATTTTGTTGAGTGTCAAGTAATTCTTGATTATGTTTTGCTTTTTTCTTTTTTGAAGAAATCACAAGAATAACACTAAGTCCCACAATTATCAATACGACAGCAGCAATCAAAATGATAAATAAAATTAAATTTTCGTTAATCCGATCTTTTATTGTTTTAGAAGGCAAATTAAAAGTCAGAAGAATTGGTTGTTCTCCATTTACATTGAAAGAGAGATTATGAACTTTTCCGTCTTTTGGATAAGAAGTTATAAAAGAAAATTGGTATGTATTTCCGTTTGAAATTAAATGAATAGTATTTGCAAAATTTTCTAACTTTACCATTGTTTCGTTAAAGTCGGAAGAAGTAATAAATTGTCCGTAAGAGTTTTCTGCCAAAGCTTTTATTTTTGGAGTAGTTCCTGCAATGGAGTAGCAAATAAAGAAAATAGGAATTTCGTTTTTTAAAGATTTTTGGATAATTGGCGACATTTCATTTTGTGAACCATAAGCCTTATCCATATTTAATCCTGAGGAAAAAACTATCAAAGCACGGGCATTTGAATTTTTATCATTTATTAATTTATCTAAACCTTCGTTAATAGCTTGATACAAATCTGTTGCTTGATAATCGGTTTTAAATATTTCGGTACTTTGAGTATAATTATTTACTGCATCAAGAATATCACCGGCTTCGGTAGTAAAATCATTATTCAAAAAATTTAACAATTTTCCATTCTTATCACGATTAAATGTTGCAATGTTGTATCTGTCAGTATTTCCATTTTGAATATTTTCCAAATATCCACTCAAAGAATTTCTAATAAAATCATATTTTTTTCTTTTATTTGTATTTATTTCGTGAGAATACATATCTTCCCACAAGAAAAGAATAGTTTTAATATTATTTGTTTCAGTTTGCGGAATAACAGAAAATTGAAAATCAATAATTTTTCCATTTTCACTAATACTAAAATCTTTTTTATCTAATTGAATTTTATTATAAATATTATATTTAAACGAAAATTCTGGATAACCGGTTGTTGTTGTTTTTATTTCCTCAACTACGCCTCTTTTCGATTGTGAAAAAGAAAAGATAGTTATTAAAATTAATAATATCGATAAGAATGTTTTTTTCATAAAATTATTTTTACAATGAACTTTTGAATTTAAAGATAGTGTTTCCCATTTTAATAACATCACCATCATTTAAGCGACGATTTTCGTCAATAATATCAATATCGTTTACAAAAGTACCATGAGAAGATAATTCATCTTTTATGATATACATGCCTTCTCGGAACAAAATTGTTGCATGTTTATCGGTCATTAAATTATCGTTGATAGTGATATTACAATCCATACTTTTTCCAATTACATTTCTGCCTTCATAAATTTTATAATCGACTCCCATTGCATCATGTGAATAAGTAACCAACCAGCCAACTAATTTTCTGCTACTTCTAATTTTTTGTTCAATAACAACCTCTCCCTCGACTTTTCTCATAATTTCATCAACGAACATTGTTCTATTCGATTCATTATTAAATGGTTGTCCACTAGCAATATTATTTTGTTGAAAACCACCGAGAACTTGAGTTTTTCCGTCAATTTCAGTCTCAACATTAGTATTATTTGCACTATTAATTTGTGTTTTATCGTCAGAATTATTAGCAACTTGTGTTTTATCCGAACTACAATATGGACAAGAAGATAAATTTTTGTTATAATAATGTCCATTTTTACATTTTTCAAATCCTTCCATTTTATTCAAAATTTATGTAGTTATATTTATTATTTTCATCTAATACTATTTTTCCAATTGCCGGAGACAAAATGTGCATTCCTGCAATTACAATATCATTTTTTTGTACAAAATCAAAAATTTCTTTTCTGGTTTGAACAGCTTGAACCGGATCAACATCGTAAGTAACAGCAATTTCCGGATTCTGAAATTGAACATCTGTAACATGAGTAATATCTCCCCAAATCAGAATTTGCTCCTCCCTTTCTTTTAATAAAAATGAAGTGTGTCCGGGAGTATGTCCATAAGTAGCAATCGGAAAAATATTTTCAATCAATTCTTCTTTGATATTATTGATATTATTTGGATTAAAAGTTTTTATATTATTTTCGTATAATTTCGCGACCTCATCAAATAATTGATTATTTTGTTTTGACCAATAATCAAATTCTACTTGCGACAAATAAATGGTTGCGTTATTAAAAACTTTTTGACCATCTTTCACAAGTCCGCCAATATGGTCGCCATGACAATGAGTAATTAAAATAATATCTATTTGTTCCGATTTTACATTAAGAGAATCAAGGTTTTGTAACAAATTATTACCTAATCCGCTATCAATCAATATGTTATGTTTTTTGTTTTGAACTAAAAAAGCATTTATTTCGGAAGAAAAACCGTTTGGTAAACATTTTTTAACTAACTCGTCAGAAGCAGTGATTAAAATTTGAGAATTTCCTTCATGTAAATTATCACAAAGAGTAAAAATTTTATACTCTCCGAGTTCAAAATGTGGAAGCGAATAATCTTTTGATTTGCAACCTGTCATAAAAAATAAGGTTAGAGTTAATAAAAAAGCAAATTTTTTCATATAGATACATTAATTTATACAAAAATAATATTTTTTTATTTATTTAAAGAATAAAAAATAATAATTTTATTGGAAATATAATACTAAGTAATTGGTATAATATTTTAAATGGCAAACAATTTCATTTTTACCAACATTTAACCCCTTCGGAATTACCGTTCATTCCTTAATCCGTTCTATATTCTCCGTTCGCCCAAGTGAGTAGTGAGATATGAGCCTCATTCGCCATTATCAATTTTCAATTATCAATTTTCAATTATCAATTATCAATTCCAATCACTCCATCTTTAATAGTAAAAATTCTATCCGTTAATTTTGCATGTTCTTCATTATGAGTTACGATTACAAAAGTCTGTTCAAAAGTATCACGAAGTTTAAAAATAATATTATACAAATCGTTAGCATTTTTTGAATCCAAATTTCCTGAAGGTTCATCGGCAAGAACGACTAAAGGATTATTAATTAAAGCTCTGGCGATGGCAACCCTCTGTTTTTCTCCTCCCGAAAGTTCCGCAGGTTTATGGTCTTTTCTATTTTCAATATTTAAAATTTTCAGTAATTCTAAAGCTCTATTTTCAGCATCTTTTTTTCCTTTTTTTGCAATAAAAGCCGGAATACAAACATTTTCAAGTGCTGTAAATTCAGGCAACAAATGATGAAATTGAAAAACAAAACCAATATTTTTATTCCTAAAAGCAGCTAATTTTGTTGAAGAAAGAGAATAAATATCTTCATCTTTAATAAAAACTTTTCCGGAAGTCGGATTTAATAAAGTTCCCATTATTTGCAATAAAGTAGTTTTTCCACTTCCGCTTGCTCCCAAAACCGATACAATTTCCGATTTTAAAACTGAAAAATTAATTCCTTTCAAAACTTCCAAATTTCCAAACGACTTTTTTACGTTTTCAACCCTTATCATTATGTATATATTATATTTACATTACAAAAGTAGTATAATTCACAATAAAATTAACATTCAAAAATCATTTTTTTTTGAAAAAAACAAAAAAAAAACTAAATTTGTAATAAAAAAATTAGAAACTATATTGGTTTCTAAATAATTTAACATCAACAAATTATTAAAAATCAATATTAAAAAAATAAAATGGCAAAGGTAAAAAACGAAGAAAATAATATTAATATAGGAAAAACACCTCCGCAAGATATAGAATTAGAAAAAGTTGTTTTAGGCGCTTTACTATTAGAATCGGAAGCAATAGAAAGAATTATTGATATACTTACAAATAAAAGTTTTTACGATACGAATCATCAAATTATATATGAATCAATTTGTAGTCTTTACAGAAAAAATGTTGCGATTGATTATCTTACAGTCAATAACGATCTTAAAGCAAAAGAAAAACTACAAACAATAGGAGGTACAAGTTATTTAGTAAATTTAACGAATAATTTAGCTACAAGTTCCCATATTGAACATCATTCAAGGATTTTAGAACAAAAACATATCCAGCGAGAATTAATAAAAGCAGGGATTGAAATTCAAGATATAGCTTTCGATAAAGATGAAGATATTGAAAATATGGTGGACTTTGCCGAAAAAAAAATCTTTGATATATCTGAAGGGAAATTAAAAAAAGATATTCAGCCGTTAAAACTTATAATTGAAGAAACATTAGAAAAGTTAAAAAAACTTCAAGAAAATAAAGAAACAGTTACGGGAATCCCGTCAGGAATTGAAGAACTTGATAAAATAACAATGGGTTTTCAGGCTTCCGATTTAATAATTGTAGCTGCACGTCCTTCTGTCGGAAAAACTTCTTTGGTAATTTCTATGGCAAGAAATATGGCTGTTGAACATGAAAAAACAGTAGCAATTTTTTCTCTCGAAATGTCGCAAGACCAGTTAGCTAAAAGATTACTATCAATTCAAACAGGAATAAATGGAGAATTTTTTAAAACTGGTAAATTTAATTCAAACTCTTTGGAAAAAATTAAAGATGCACAGGAAACTTTTGCAATTACGCCAATATATATTGATGACACTGCTTCCATTTCTTTATATGAATTTAAGTCAAAATGCAGAAGATTAGGAAATAAATTAAGAGCTAATAATAAAAAATTAGATTGCGTAATTATTGATTATTTGCAACTGATGACAACCGGAACAAAAGAAGGAAGTCGAGAACTCGAAATTAGTTTGATTTCAAGAACTTTAAAAGCAGTAGCAAAAGAATTAAATGTGCCTGTCATTGCTTTGTCTCAATTAAACCGTTCGGTTGAAACTCGTGGCGGAGATAATAGACTCCCTCAATTATCCGACTTGAGAGAATCCGGCGCTATCGAACAAGATGCTGATATAGTGCTTTTTATAGATAGACCGGAAACTTATGGAATTGATAAAATAAATGAAAAAGGGAAAGTTTTAAAAAGTAATTCTAAATTAGATTCTGATGATACTAAATATGATGAATATGTTCCGACTTCAGGCTTAGCACAAATAAGTATCGCTAAACATCGTAACGGAAATACCGGCAAAATTTGGTTACAATTTGACCATACTACCACAAAATTTTCCGATTTAGACAAAAATCACCCATTTAGACAAAATTATTCACTTTCAGCCGAAGAGTACAGTAAAAAATTATATGAAAAAAATGGAAATCTTAATGGTCAGACATTGAAATCAAAAATTAATCAATATGATAATTTTGAAAATAATTATTTAAATAATTCTCAAGTCGTGAATGTTGAAGATATTTTTTCTAATACTCATAAAACAGAAGCACCTTTCTAAAAAATAAAATGATTACAAAAAATATTACTGATATTTCTATAGAATATCCGGAAAGAATAAAAATTTTTGGTTCAGAAATTGATTTTGACGATTCATACCTCTTTGAGTCGTATTACCGTTCATTTTCAGATGAAAAATTTATTAAAATACAGAAAAAAAATTTGCAAGATTTAATTTCTGTTTTTAATAATACCAAACAGCTAAAAACAAAAAAAAAACGTTTAGTTGATATTGTTTCTCATTCTTCCATAGAAAGCTACAGATTTATTGAAAATTTAGCTTTAACATGCGATAAAAAAATGCAATCTTTTGTAAATTTATCAAAAATTAAATCTCAAGCAATAATAGAAATAGATTTTTATGATGCAGAATCAAGACCAATTTATATTTGTAGCGGTTTAGGTGGTGAAAAAAATAAATTAAAATATTTTATTTCTTTTATCTACAAAGAGCAATTACAAAAAAATGAATTTGCTTTTCTTATTGAAGAAATCAACCGCTTCATTTCTAACACTCTTAACGGAAGCATTTCTCAAACAGGTTTTAAAAACAACAAATTGTTTTTCTATACGTTAATACCTGTTCATTACGATATATTTTCTTCTATAAAAAAATTAAAAAAGATAATATCTGAAATTAATAAGAATAAAATTATTGATATTTTTATCTGTAATTATAAACCTGAAATAGAAATTTTTTTACAACACAAAAATGGAAAATGAAAATATAAAAATAGATTCTTTATGGAATGACATTCTAAATTCTGAATCTAAAAAAGAATATTTTGCCAAATTAACAGAAAGTTTGATTCAAGAAAAAAGTAAATATAAAATTTTTCCCAACAAAGGAATGATTTTCAACGCATTCAAATTTACTCCGTTTGATTGTGTAAAAGTTGTTTTACTTGGACAAGACCCGTATCACGGAATAGGTCAAGCACATGGACTTAGTTTTTCTGTTCCTCCGGAAATAAAGCCTCCTCCATCTTTACAAAATATTTATAAAGAATTAAATGCAGACATCGGTTTTCAAATTCCAAATCATGGAAATTTAACTGCGTGGACAAAACAAGGAATTTTTCTCTTAAATTCAATTCTAACAGTTAGAGAAAATTGTCCGGGTTCGCATCATAATTTCGGTTGGGAAATTTTTACAGATAATATTATTGAAATTTTAAGTAAACAAAAAAATCACCTTGTTTTTCTTCTCTGGGGAAAATATGCTCAAACAAAAGAATCTTTAATTGACACTGACAAACATTTAATTTTAAAGACTGCCCACCCATCTCCTTTCAGTGCCAATAATGGATTTTTTGGCTGTAAACATTTTTCTAAAACTAATGATTATCTAAAACAAAACGGCATTCCTGAAATTGATTTCAAGATTGAGAATTATTCTGAAAATTCGTTGTTCTGAAAGAAATCATTTACTACAAAACTTCTTCCGAAACAAAATCACTTTTCCCTACAAAAACCACTGCTATAAAACGAACATCATTTTTATATTTAAAATAATTTGAAATTTTATATTTCTGAAGTTGTAAAACAGCTTCTTGCTTTTTTGTTTCTATAAATTTTTTCTTTCGACTTTCTGTTTCTTTAATATATTTTAATTCAAAAACCCACTCCTGTTTCGTATTCGGGAACAAATGACTGCGTTTCAGGTAAATATCGCTATAACCTTCGCTGTTTTCCATTTCTGATATCGGAAAATAATATCTGCCATGAAATAAAATACTTAACATCAATATTTTCAGGTCTTTTTCACTAAAACTCATTAAATCACGATTTGATAAATTTTTCCAAAAACAATCGTTTATAAATTCAAAAAATTTATATGGATTATTCTCAAATGCCATCGCTGAAAACGATTCGTACATTTTTATTGTATTGTACGAAATTCCTTTATTATCTTCTAGTATTATATTCTCTATATATTCCCAATACATGGTTTTTATGGAATAATTCGGAATTTTTAATAATGAATTTCCTTTTTCTCCTTTTTCGATTGTAAGTAAACCCATGTAATATAATAATG
>JAITXI010000167.1 GCA_031284905.1 Bacteroidales bacterium | reverse complement strand
GCGTATGATAAATATTAATTATTTTTTGAACGAATATTTGTTTAGCCGTTTTTATTTGTTTTAAAGTAATATCTACTTCGTCTAACTGTCCATTTGCAATTAAATCATCAATGATATTATTAACAAGATTTTGAATAGTTTCGACAGAATAAGTTTTTAAACTTCTTGAAGCAGCTTCAATAGAATCGGCCATCATAGTTATTGCTGTTTCCATAGATTTTGGTTTTGGTCCCGGATATTGAAATTTTGTCATATTAATAATTCTATTTGGATTTTGATTTTTTGCCGAATTATAGAAATATCGAGTTATAGTTGTTCCATGATGAGTCATAATAAAATTTCGGATTTGCTGTGGAATAAAATTTTTCTCTGCAATTTCTAAACCATTTTTTACATGAGAAATAATTTTTTCTGCACTTTTTTCAAATGGTAAATTGTCGTGCATATTAAATCCATGCTGATTTTCAATAAAACAATCCGGTTCGATAATTTTCCCAATATCATGATAAAGTGCGCCTGTACGAGCTAAAAGTACGTCAGCTTTTAATTCTCTCGTAACGGCTTCAACAATATTTGCTACTTGTACACAATGCTGAAATGTTCCGGGTGCTTTTTCTGCTAATTCTTTCAACAATTTAGAATTTGTATCGCTCAATTCATTTAAAGTAAAATCTGACAGGAAACCAAATATTTTTTCGTAAATATAAACAAAAGGGAGATATAATAATAATCCGGAACTACTTATTAAATAACAGAAAAATTGGTTTGAAAAAAATGTATTAAAGCTAAAATGCTCTGTTTTTATCATGTAAAAACCCGAATAAATTATTGTATATGAAAGGATTACGCATAAAATTGCGACAAAAATTTGTTGTCTGATTTGTTTTCGTCTGAGGCTATACATGCAAATCATTCCTATAATTGATTGGGTAAAAATAAATTCAAATCCATTTGGAGCAAAAAATCCGGCTAATAAAACTATCAAAAAGTAAACAAAAAAAGTGATACTAAAATCAAAAAAACTAATTAATAAAGCCGCAAATAGCGTAAATGGAATTAAATCAATATTTACAAGTCCTATATAATTATATTTTAATATAAAGAAAATCAACACTATAACAACTAAAAACTGAAAAGTAAAAAAAGTACTATTTCTAAGTCGGAACAAGATTTCTCTTTTGTAAACATAAAAATATAAAAAATAAACAACATAATACAAAGCAAAAAACAAAATGACAACTCCAAAACCAATAAAAAAATTAATGATATTTATCGAATCAGCAGAATTTTCGTCTTTTAAAGAATCTAAAATTTTAATTTTTTGATGTCCAATCTTTTCTCCTTTTTTAATAATTAAACTGCCATTATCAATCATTCCTGAAAATAACGAAACTTGTTTAATCTGATTATTAAGCGATTGAATACTAATCTCGTTATCAAAAACGATATTTGGAGTAAAATTTATTTTTTCTAATATATTATGAATTTCAAAATTATTTAAAGAATCTAAATTCGCTATACTTTTATAAATAAGTCTTAATTCTTTTCTGATTTGTTTTTCAGTTATAAAATCATTATAAAAATATAATTCATATACATCATTTAATTTTAATCTCAAAGTCGAATCGGCAGATATTTTTAGCGAGTCGTTTCTTTCAATAACACCTTGTTTATAGGCTTTTTGAATAAACGAACAAATTGATTTTTTAAAAGTTTGAAGCTGTTCAATTTGAGTTTCACTATAATCTTTCGGTTTATTTTCTAAAAATGCTTTTAAATCTGTATTTTTAAAATAATCAAGATCAATTTTAATGTCAGAAATAATTTTATTAACGACTAAAGTATCAAAATTAAAATAATAGATAAAATGTTTTTTTATGCTATCTTTTTCTTGTAATAATTCTGCCTCTGTTTTTTTTATGGCAAAATCTGATGTAGCATACAAATCGTCATAAAGCCAAGTAGTTCCTTCTGTATATTCATATTGAAATTGCTTATCTTTCGGAAAAATAAGAACGAATAATCCAATACTTAAAATGAATAAAATTGCTGTATAAATATAAACGGTATATTTTCTGAAATTTTTGAACATGCTTTGAAAATTATTGTAAAGATAATAAAAATTTATCAAAATTACGTAAGATTATTTTGATTTGAATTAATTTTACAAAATTGTTTTAATTGTTACTTTCTACTTCTCGTATGTAACGAGTGGAACTATAGATTTTTTTATCATATTTTGTGGATTTTTGCTTCTCCCCATAAAATACGTCTGTCCCGTAAATACGCATATTTTTATTATATTTATTGTTTAAAACCAATTAAATAAATAAAGATTATGAGCATAGTTATCAAAGACAAAGTTACAAATTTTTTTTGTATTGCAGACTATTTTTGCAAAGAATTTAATTGTGAAATCGAAAAACACAAACAATTATACTAAACCGGCTATTAAATTTGAAAGAAAAGAACCGAAACCACAAGAATTATTGTTGTTTTATTAAAATCTAAATTCCTTTCTGCTAATTTAATTAACCTTGTATTTGAAGGGTAAGAATTCGTGCAATTATTTGAAAAATTTTGTTTCCATGTGTTTTGGTCTATATTATCCCGAAGTCATGTTCATAACAAAAAAACACCCCAAAAGAGGTGTTTTGAAAAAATTATTATTTATCTATTTTATTTAATTCTTGCTTCTCTAATTCTTGCTTTTTTACCTGTTAATTTTCTTAAATAAAAAATCTTCGCTCTTCTTACTCTACCGTATTTGTTTACTTCTATACTATGAATAAATGGAGAAGAAACAGGAAAAATTCTTTCTATTCCAAATGAAGCTAACATTTTTCTTACAGTAAATGTAGCTGTGTTTCCACTGCCATTGTGTTGGATTACAACTCCTCTATATGCTTGTATTCTTTCTTTATCGCCTTCTTTTATTTTATAGCTTACCGTAATTGTATCACCTGCTTTAAATTTTGGAAATGCTGTTTTTACAGCTAATGCTTCATTTGCAACTTTCATTAAATCCATGTCTATAAAACTTTAAATTGTTTATATCTTTTTTAAGAATGCAAATTTACAATTTTTTTTTATTTTTTTTATTTTTTTTTTAACTTTTTTTACTTGAGCTAATAATTTAATTATCAATATTTTATAAAAATCAATCAATCAATAAAACATTTTATTTGAAAAATTTTATCAATAAAACTTCACAAATTAGAAAAACTATTGCTAAAATTACAAATAATTGCCATAATTGTCTGCCTTGTGAAATATCTTTTAATTGAGAATTTATATTATCTGAAATGTTTGAAATTATCTGAACTTTTCCTTCAAAATAATCAATATTATATTTTTCTAAAGTTGAATTATCAAGATATTTTAAATTTGATTCTTTTCTATTGTAATTTAAAGCAACAGCCGCAATTTTTTCATCATTAATATCTAATAATTTATAGTTTCCCATATTATTTATTTCAGAAGGAATTTGCACATTTAACATTTTACCAAAAACCTTAATATCAACAAATGAATCAAAATCTTTTTCATTACTTAAATGAAATGCTTCAAAGTTTGTAATATCTTTTTGAGGTATAATCAAAGCTGATGAGTTTTTATCAATAATATCATAAATATTATTTTTTAAACTGCTGTTTAGTGAGATATTTAGTAAAATTGAAACATAAAGCGATGATTTTAAAAATTCATTATTTGCTTCAACAAAGGGCAAAGTAAAAACATAAATTTTTCCTTTTTGATAATTTCCCGATAACAAAATCGGACTTCCTGTTTCTGTGGATACTAAATTTATAAATCCTGACGAATTATTTTGAATCAACTTGTGAAAAATTCCTATTTGAGGTAAATCACTACGTTGTTCTTGTTTTAAAAATACATTCTTGAAAATTTCATTATTAAAATCTAAATTTTTAATTTTTGCATTTTTTAAAACATTAATTTCAAATTTACCTATGTTAAACTGTGATAAAAAATTATTAACATTTGAATATTTTACATCTGACGCCGGAATAAAAACTACTGAACCTCCGGTTGAAATATAATTTTTTAAATCAATTGAAAGTCCTGAGAAAATTTCTTTAATATTATTTAAGATTATTACGTCATATTTCTCAAATTCAGACGTTTGCAAAGCATTTATTGATGTCTGTTGAACAACAAAATCTTCTTTATTACTTTCAAACAAAGCAGTAATATATCTATTCCTCTCCTTTTCATTGATAATCAATATATTTGTAAATTCGGAAATATTATATGTAAAATATAAATCATTATCATAAGTTATCGGGAAATCAGAAATTGAAAGACGACAATTTGTTTCCCCCTTATTTGTATTCACATATTCAAAATCTATAATTTTTTCTTCGTTTGCTTGTAAATTACAACTCGACATAACTTTCAGAGAATCATTCAAATATAATTGAATAGGAAAATCGACAACTTCTTCATTTGAAGTATTGATGAGCTTTGCTTTAAGTGTTTCTTTTTGCCATAATTTATGAATAGGATTTTCAAAATAACAAGTATCGAGATAAATATTATTTGATTTTGTTGTCTGAATTGGGATAAAAAACACATTAATATTATCGGAAAGTTTTAATTCATTTTTATCAAAAATTTCTTGTTGCATATCCGAAATAAAATACAAATTTGCATTTTCGTTTTGTTGAATAAACATTCCTGTTTTTAGATAAATATCAGAAATCGATAAAAATCGTGGAGATAATTTTAATTTATCTATATTTTGGATAATTGTATTTTTATCGGTAATTATTTGATGTTCGGGTAATAAATCGTTTGTTATCAACAAATATTTCATACTTTCCGGTGCTTGAAAAATAATTTGTTTAGCAATTTGTTTGGCTTGTTCATAATTTTGTCCTTTTTTACTTTCGGCTTGCATACTGAAAGAATTGTCTAAATAAATTGCTGTTAGAGAAGTTTCATTATTTTCAGTTTGAAATTTATTATTAGGAATGAACGGACCGGCAAAAGCAAAAACCAAAAATACAATCATTAAAATTCTCGAAATAAGAATAAGAATGTTTTTCAATTTTGTTCTTGTTTGCGTTTCATTTTTGAGTTTTTTCAGAAATGTCGTATTACTGAAATAAACCGTCTTAAATTTTCTGAAATTAATAAGATGTATAATTATTGGCAAAGAAATTGCAAATAATGCCCATAAGAAATTTGGATTGATAAAGCTCATTCGGTTAGTTTTATTGAGTTCAAATTAATAATATCCATTGCTAGTGATACGATAAATTTATTTTCCACAAAGTTAGCATTTTCTTTTAAAAAATGCTAACTTTGTGGAAACAAAAAATAGAATGTTTGATAAAACGACACATAAAATAATTAATGGCGACAGCCGTCAGATGAGCGAAGTCGAAAACAATAGCGTTCATTTGGTGGTTACTTCTCCACCCTATTGGCAGTTAAAGGATTACGGGACGGATAATCAAATTGGGTTTAATGACAGTTACGAAAATTATATAAACAATATGAATTTGGTTTGGGCGGAATGTTACCGCGTGTTGCACGATGGTTGTCGGTTGTGTATCAACATTGGCGACCAATTTGCGCGTTCGGTTTATTATGGGCGTTACAAAATCATTCCGATTCATTCAGAAATCATAAAATTTTGTGAAACAATCGGTTTTGATTTTATGGGGCAGATAATTTGGCAAAAACAAACAACAATGAACACGAGCGGAGGAGGAGCAGTTATGGGCAGTTTTCCGCATCCGCGAAACGGCATTGTAAAATTAGATTTTGAATATATTTTG
>JAITXI010000145.1 GCA_031284905.1 Bacteroidales bacterium | reverse complement strand
ACCACTTTTGACGCTCAGTATAAGTTTAGCGGAAAAGAGCGGGATATAGAAACAGGCTACGGATATTTTGGTGCAAGATATTACAGTTCGGAGTTGGGTATTTGGATTAGTACTGACCCGCTGAGCGATAAATATCCGAGTACTACGCCATTTGCATACTGTCGAAATAATCCGATTATGCTTATTGACCCGAATGGAATGGATGACGATTGGGTACAAAATAATAAAACAGGAGAATACGAATGGCACGATAATGTAACTTCATCTTCTAATACACCCGAAGGATATTCTTACGTTGGAAAAACAGGAAATGATATTTTGGGCAATTTGGGTGTAAGTTCTAATTATGAAACAAAAACAGATATGAGTGTTGGCATAGGAACAGTTGGTGGAGACGGTAATGGTACTGCCGGTAGCGGAAGTGGAAATATGGGAAACGGAGTTATAGGTGGAACTGCAGATAATGTAATTGCTAATTTATCAATCAATGCAGATATTAATATGAATCCCGATAATGCGACAGAAAATAATGTAAATGGGTGGACATTTAATGGAGTTACGGTTACCGGAAGTGTTTCTGAAAATCAAAATCCTGATTCCGGTGGAAATTTATTTGTTAATACAAACAACAAAAGTTATTCAAAACATTTAGAAGCACCATCTGGCAGTATTCTTTCCGAAACGAATAAAAAACAAAGTACGGCATCAATACATGTTCCTGCATCTGCTTTGCGAAATCCGAATTACTTACAAAGTGCAACTATTGGAATTGGGCGACCTAATAATGCAACGTTATTAAAAAAACCTACAGAAATTAATTGGAATTTACAAACGCATACAATGTTAAGACAAGGGAAATGAAAGATAATAGGTATTTAACAATATTGGTGTTATTATTAATATCAAGTTGTTCACAAAATTATCAACAATATGATAAAGAAAAATGTGAGCAAATGTTTATTGAAACATCAAAAAAATATGAAGATTATTATTTTAGCCATAGTACAAATTACCAAAAATTAGATTCGTCTTTGTTATTAATTGATACTATGTTATGTAGATGTAAGTACAATTATATCAATATAACAATTTCTAAACTAATGATATTATCAGAAAAAAAAGACTATAAAACTGCTATAAAATTTATAAAATCATTAGATAATGATTTTCCTATTTATTGGCAAAGCATTTATTTAAAACGCTTTGAAGCTATGCAAGCACAAGAAATTCATTATATTTCAAAAAAAAATAAACTAATTAAAAAAATTATTCTTGATATAGAAGAATATTTAACATTATCTTCAAATTCAAATATAGTAGATTCTGTGTTAAAATTGCAAAATATTGAAGATATAAAAAAATTCGATAAACATGTAGCTATAATACAATACTATTATTATCGCTGTCAATTAGAGGGGAATAGTGTGATAAATTATGAATTAGATTCTTTGCAAAAAACAAAAAATTGGAATAAAGAATTTATTGATACTTTTATTAAAGTTTGGTTGAAACAAGATTTTATGGAGTTTCTTGGAACATAGCATCCCTTTTCTTGTTCAAATGAATTGGAATTTACAAACCATACTATGTTGAGATAGGGGAGATGAAAAACAAAAAATATTTAATAATATTATTAATTTTGATAACTTTCTTTAATCATTGCTGTAGTCAAAATAATCAAAAAAATAATATTATATGCAAAAGAATAGGAGATGAATTATCAAAATTACAATTAAATTATGCTTATAATAATGATACAGCAATAAAATATATTGATACAGCATTATTACTTGCAGATACAATATTGTGTGATTGTGTTAAATCACTATGTACAATAAATACAAAAATAGCATTTTTATGCATAAAAAAGAATATTCAAAATCTATAGATTTTATTAATGAATTAGAAGAAGAAAATATTTTTCATTTAAGAAAAAATATTATATTGAAGCGAATAAAGGCAATACAAGGCAAGAACAAGAAATTGAAACTCCTGCCGAAGAATTGGAAGAAGTACAAAGTAATAAAAAGCCTAAAAAAGTACCGCCTCCGCCAATTCAAACAATAGTTATACCAGCAAAAAAAGTATAAAAAAATGGTTAAAAAACGCTTTTTCTGTCAGAAAATTATTGAAATTTTTGTTGCAAAATGTGGTATAGTGGACAAAATTCAGGCTAAAAACGAGCTGTTTTGTTGAAGTGGACAAAATTCAGGCTGATTATTTCAAAACTGTTTTCCATTCTGTTTTAATCATTAACTTTGCAATGTCAAATCAAACGGAAACAAGCACTGCTGGGGAGCAACTTGTCAGGGATAATTTGATGTTCGACAAGTATGTCAAAAGAAAAGGGGTTTTCCAAAAGGATGCCCCTTTTTGATATACTTAGAGAACTTTATGCCTTAAAAAACCCATCAATAAATTTAGTTTTATGTTCTTTAGATAAGCCATTATGA
Organism: Bacteroidales bacterium; assembly: GCA_031284905.1. GTDB lineage: Bacteria > Bacteroidota > Bacteroidia > Bacteroidales > ML635J-15 > Bact-19. The sequence continues at coordinate 902 of JAITXI010000145.1, read as the reverse complement.
TTTCTAAGTTTATTTTTTAAATGAGCGAAACACCCCTCTAAAGCATTTGTAGTATTGGGTATATTCAGTTCTTTATAATCTTCAAAGGTAAATAGCCATGGCAGATTTCTTTTTAGGCTTAAATATGCACTCCTCAACTTCTTATGCGTGAAAAAAGTCTTTCCGGTAGTAGTAGAAATACTTCTTTGGTTAAAAAAATCCGACCATTTTAAATACCAATTTTCTAATCCTTTGGTAAACTCCGCTTTTGATAACGTGGTGAGTTGCAGCGCCAATTTTCTCAATTCCTTAGCCGCTTGCGTTTGAGGGTTACGTGTTAAATAGCGTGTAATTATCTGTATTTGATGAAATTGACACATTTGCATCGGAATATCAGCAAACAACGAAAACAATCCTCTACGCCCATCGCAGATTATAGATTGAACAAAAATACCTCTACGTATAATTTCTTCAATACCTGTGAGATATAATAGATTTGTTTCATATTTTACATATTTTTTCAATAGAGTTTTACCACTCATACTATCTTTAAACACCATAACACCAAAGTTCCGTCCAAAATACGTAGTATCCATCAATACATTAGCAATACTGTTAAATTCGTTGTTCTTTCTAACTATTATTCGGTCTATATGACGTTGTATAGTTTTTGTAGAACAACCATAGTGTGTTGCAAGTTGATGATAACTCTGCTTACCTTCTAAATACTTATCCCAAACATCTTCAGATTGTATGCGTGCCGAAGCGATGAATTGACGACCACAAATGTGACATTTGTACTGATGTTTGCCTAGTTTTATACCGTTCTTCTTGGTGATTTTTGACCCACAGAAAATGCATTTTTTTTACTCATAAAATTAAATAGTGCAAAGTTATTATATTTCAGAAAGTTAAGGGCTGTT
>JAITXI010000027.1 GCA_031284905.1 Bacteroidales bacterium | reverse complement strand
CCTGAGTTTAAATCAATTAATTCGCTTTGATTTCCGTAACTGTCGTAATTCATTGTAGTTGGAACATTTCCTGCAACAATTATTCTTGGTTTCCCAAATGCATTATAATAATATTCAACATCATCAACATTATTTTCATGAACAATGTCTACAAATATAGTTTCTCCAATTTTATTAAAAGATTCCATTTTTTCGGCTCCGTCAGGTGTGACAGTATTAATATAATTGTAAATGCTGTTGTAATTTATATTTGTAGTCAAACCAAGTGCCGAAACAGATTGCAAACGTTTGTAAGCATCATAAGTATATTGTTTTTCAGATATATTATCCGTAACAATCACTTCTGCGAATTGAGGTAAATATTCATGTTCTAAGGTTCCATCTTTATTATAAAATTTTTGCGTATATGTGTAGGTATTATAAAGACGTGAACCATATTTTACTTCTCGTCCCAAAATATCATACCATTTTTTTGAAATATTTGCTCCTGTTGTGCCTGTTTCAACTGAAAATGCAAAATCATTTGCAACCGGACTTTCCCAAGCTCTTGTTATTGTGGTGGTTGATGTTGGCGAAATTATTTTTTTGAGATTTCCAAAACCATCATATTCATAACTGTTAATATTACCTAAAAAATCTTTTTCCCAAGTTTTATTCCCAAATTTTGATTCGTATTGATATTCGGTAATTAAACCGGTGGTATCGCTTACTTTTATTGGAAATTGTCCTCTTGCGGAGTATTCGTATGATGTTTTACGCGTTTGAAGCGTTGTTGTTTCATTAAACCTTCCTATGCTTAAAGATGTACGCACATTTCCGAATTTATCATAAGTACAGGAATCGGTAAGCGGGTTGTTTGCTACTGTTGCCGGCGTCGGATAAGCGTTTGATATTGACTTTGTTACACGTCCATAGTTGTCGTAAGATATTGTCGTTTGCGAACCTGCTGTTGATCCATCTCGGGTTGTTTGAGAAAGAATAGTTTGAGGCTTTGAGACACACCAGGAACCTTTGTTAACATAGTTTGAATATGTAGTCGTTTCTGTATAAATATTTGAATGATTGCTTATTACGTTGTCAGTATTACCTAAAAATGACGTATTTACTACGCTCGATTCTCCTGCATAATTAATTGTAGATTGTGTATAGTTATCTATATGCAACAAATAATCCCACGATTTTGAATATTTTGGCATTACTGCAATGTAATTAGTTTTAGTAGCGGACATTTTTTGAATATAAACCTCATTCTCTTGTTTTGAAATGTTAGTACTTGGAGTCATAGATTTCGTTTCTACAACAGTTTTCTTTATTAAATTGTAAGTAAAATCAAATGTATTTGTTGTTTTTGTGGTAATATTTGCATCTGTATTTGATGAATTTATTTCTTCAAAACCCATAAAACCCTTACCTCCAATATGAAATCGTCCTCGTTTGTAATTATAGGTAGTAGAAGTCGTTTCATTATTTGTTCCGCTTAATCCTGTTGATTGTTTGAGCGTTGATACTACCGGCAACGGACCAAACAACGGATAGGTATTGTCTTGAATATTAGCTTTTTGTGTTCCTGAAATCCTATTTAATGGAGAATATTCAAATTCTGATTTTACTTTCATTCCATCGGTAATTGTTTTTACTAATTTTGATTGGTCGTTTTTTAACATATAAATTATATGTGGCTCATTAACCCCATAAATTATATCATTTATGCCATCGTTATTAAAATCTCCAAATCCAAAATTATAATTGTTGGCATAATTTGAATTATACGAAATAGGAATAATTTCTGAATAAAAACTACCATCTCCTTTCGACAAATAAACAACTATTTGATTATCACTTGGTTGTAAAACAACATCATCTTTGCCATCTCCATTTATATCACAAATTGAAATATCTTTCCCATTATATGTCATTAGCGTTTTGTTTGAATAGACAAATTGTTTACCGTCAGAAAAATAAACTCTCCATTTATAAGCATCATCTCTGTCTTGAACGATTAAGTCTGTTTTACCGTCTCCATTAAAATCTCCTGTGTGAAATTTATTTTGATAGTTTACCAAAAGAATAGTGTTTGGTATTTCATATATTTTTTGTATTGAATTTGACAAATTTGAATTGTATTCAAAAATACCGTAAAGATTATTAATTCCATCAATTACATTAATAAAATCCATTACCCCATCTCCATCAAAATCTGTTGGAATTGGATTAAATTGATACGTTCTGTCTAAACAATTATAATCAACTGTATTAGTAATACTATATTCACTCGTGCCATTACCGTTTTTTATCTCTATAAATTCGTTGTAATAACAACTATTATTAATTTTTGATTTTGAAAAATATATTTGTTGTATTTTTCCGTTCCCAATCACTTTCCCTGAATAATAACAAGTATTAAATAACGATGTTTTTGCATTAACAATTTTTGTTCCATCCCACCAATGAGTTGTATTATTCCAATCCATACGATAAGTTTCTGTGTTATTTTGATTTACTAAAATTAATTCTGTTTTTTCATCATAATCAAAATCTCCTGCAAAAACTTTGTAATGATTTACAGGACTAAATTCCTGGCTATAAGGCAAAAAACCACCATTCCCATTATTTATATATGTTTCTGAAAATGAATAGTCTTTGTAATTTTTTTCTGAATTATACCAACGATAAATAGAAAAATTAAAAACATAACAAAAATCCATTAAACCGTCTCCATTGAAATCGCCTGAATAATACGTTGCAATTAAATCTTTACTGTCATAATAATAAGAAATACTATTTTGTTCTGTTATTGCCTGATTAACATATTGAGTAATGAAGTAGCTTGCAGTTTGTAAGTTTTGAGAATCATATTCTCCTTTTTTACTAATACCCCATTCAATAACCGTAGAATTTAAAGCTGTTCCGTTATCGCCTTTTTCAATAATTTCGGCAAGTTTTGTGCCAATTTTATTTAATGTTCCATTTCCATTTTCAAGTTCTGTTTCTTCAAAATACTTAAATTTATACGATTTTACAACAAGATTGCCGTTTTTTATCTTTATTTCGTCTAATAAAACCTTTTGATTAAATTCTACTCCATTTATAAAACTTTTTGATTTATCACTGCGTTCTACATAATAAAATTCTACAAAATTATAAACCGGAATATTCGCAGCACTATTTCCTGTATATGAAATTTTTTTCAATAACTTTTCACCGAAAAATTCATAATATTCATAAGTCATGTAGTTACCATTCACATCTTCTATTTTATCAATAAGCCACGATAATATTTGGCTGTTATTAAACTTAATACGCGAATTATCAGAGCTTCCATAATATGATTTGTTACCTGCTTTATCTGTTACTACAAAACGTTCTCCTCCTGTTGTTATTTTCTCTATTTTTTGAAATGTTTCAGTTTCAGTTCGGAACAACGTTCCTGTATATGAATTGCCGTTTTCATTTATTAACCTGTTACCATCAAGAGAATAGCATTCTTTATAACGCAACATTTCGGTACCGTTATAATTGAATTTTATTGCTTCAAAATATCCGTCATTATACGTTAAATTTGGAGATAAACTTATGGACGAAAGTCCGCTAAATTGCCAACCTTGTCCTAAAATCCCATTCCCGCTTTGGCTGTTATAAACTATTGATAGCGAGGGTTGCATTCCTCCTGTTCCCGGACTTACAAAAATCGGAATTTCATAAGTGGCTGCTCCCGAAGGACTTACTCCCGCTGCTCCCGCAATCGCTCCTACAGGAAGAGTTGTGCTGTGCGTATATTGATGAGAATTACTATATGGTATAGTTGTGTTGCCAGAACTTATTTCACAGATTTTAAACGGGTCGGGAGCTGCTATAAATTGATTTGACCCTGTTGCTGTATAACTAAATCCCGGATTTAAAATAATACTTTCTTTTACCACACCGTCATGGTTGATATTTCCACTTTGTGTTGTACTTATGGTCATTGTCTTACAATCTGTCTGACTGTTCAATTTACCGGTTAACAAAAACAACAAAATAATGAATAAAATATATCTTTTCTCCTCCATAACTATCTGCCTTTCACTATTTTATATTCTTTCTTCTGTCCGTTTAAATCCACTTGTACTATGTAATTTCCGGGCGAACGTCTCGAAAAATTTAACTGACATTCCATATTGTTTATCATTCGCTCTTCTATTAATTTCCCGTTATCGTCAAATATTCTATAATGCAACCGGTCGCTGTTTTCAAGTCCTTCCGCTTTGATATTCAACACTTCTGTTACCGGATTAGGATACACTTTTACTATTATCTCATTTTGATATAATGATAATTGAGTATAGTCTTCTTTTTCTGCTCTTGTCGTATTTTCTGTGTTTTCTGTGTTTTCCGTATTTTCCGTTACTTCTTCTAATTCTGCAATCGTTTCCGTTGCTTCTTCTCCGGAAGTACTGTCCCGTTCTATAGTTTTAAAAGATATTACTGTCCTGCTCGTTCTATTGCCGCAGTTATCATAATGATATTCAAAACCAATGGGAGTTGCCTGACTTTTTACTTCTCCACAACAAAACAATAAAACTACTATTAATATCGTAAATGCCTGCTTCATACTCGTTTATTTTAATGAGTTTCTAATTTCTTCAATTGCTTTTTGTTGAGATGCTATATTTTGTTGCTGAATATCAATTTGTTTTTGTTGTTCAATAATATACAAGGTTAACTCTTCTACTTTTTGAAGTAACTTTGTATTCATTTCGCCAAGGTCTTGTCCGTTTTCTTGTATTTCTTTTGCTGTAGGTATTTCCGGTAAATGTTTATTAACGCTTATATATTTTTCTAATTCTTTGATTGTTTGCAATTTATATTCTCCTTCAAATACATAGTCCGGCCATGCACTCGTTACTTCTGCTATTACTTTCCTTGCTCCTATATCTCCATTTACTGCTAATTTATAACCAAATGTATTTTGGGTTCCAATACCTACATTTCCGGTAATATAACTATTCCCAACAACATGTAACATTTCGGCCGGATAAGCTGTTGTCCCGATGCCAACGCGTCCTGCAAAAAATCCGGAACCGTTTCCATAT
>JAITXI010000219.1 GCA_031284905.1 Bacteroidales bacterium | reverse complement strand
TGGTACAGAATTTCAAAAAAAAGTTTGGAATATGTTAAAAACTATTCCTTATGGAAAAACCTGTTCGTACAAAGAAATTGCAGAAAAAATTGGTTCTCCAAAAGCATATAGAGCAGTAGGTTTAGCAAATAATCGTAATCCAATTTCGATAATTATTCCGTGCCATAGAGTGATTGGAAGTAATGGAGATTTAGTTGGATATGCCGGTGGATTGGAGTTGAAGAGAAAATTATTGAACTTGGAAAAAATTTGATTTTAGTTTATTATTTGGTATAACTATAACTAAGATTACAAAAAATGTTCCTTGTTGTAGTAAATGAAAAAAGCACACAACAAAATGAAAATGACAAATTCACTTCGTACAAGAAATTGAATTTTACCAAATCATACAACCGAAATTTTTCCAATTTTCTAACATCGAAAATGCAACAATTACTATATTTAATTCGTTAATGAAAAATAATGATTAATAAAAATAAAATACCTATATTAGAAGAATTTTATTCAATACAAGGAGAAGGAGCCAATAGTGGAAAAGCAACTTATTTTGTAAGACTTGGAGGCTGTGACTTGGCTTGCCATTGGTGTGATTCAAAAGAAACTTGGAATCCGAAAAATTACAATTATAAAGAAATTGGCAGTATTATTGAAAACGCAAAAAAAACGACAACTGATTCTATTTTAATAACAGGAGGAGAACCGTTAGCCTATAATTTTAACGAATTTTGCAAACAAGCAAAAAGTAATAAATTCAAAATGTTACTTGAAACAAGTGGAGCTTTTGATATTAGCGGAAATTGGGATTGGATTTGCATGTCTCCGAAAAGACAAAAACCACCAAAAGAAATATTTTATCAAATTGCTAATGAAATGAAAGTAATCATTTACGAACCTGAAGATTTAGCTTGGGCAGAAGAATGTGAAAAGAAAGTACATAATAAAAATATGGCTTTATATTTGCAACCTGAATGGAATAAATTCGAGACGACAAAATTACTCGCAATTGATTACGTAAAAAAGTATCCACAATGGAAATTATCTATTCAAATACATAAATTATTAAATATTCCTTAAAAAAATATTCATGAAAAAATTGATCTTATCAATAATATTAATTTTATTTGTAAATATTTGTTTTTCACAAATGGAATCAATATATACAAATAACAAAAAAGCATTAACTTTATTTGACAAAGCAATTTATGACCAAGCTCAAAAAAAGCCGGAAGACGCAATCATAAAGCTAAATAAAGCTATAAAATTAGATACAAATTTTTTAGAAGCATATTATATGCTTGCCGAATTACTTGAAAAAAAGAATGAAAAAGAACTTGCAATAAAAAACTACGAAAAAGCATTTGAAATAGATTCAAATTTTGACGTAGCAATTAGTATAAAAATTTCCATAAATTCTTATAGAGTAGGTGATTATAACAAAGCAAAACAATTTATGGATTATTATATAGCAAATTCAACTGAAAGGCAAAAAAATTCATATAATCTTGAAAAAATAAAAGAATATATATATTTTGCATACGAATCTTACAACAATCCGGTTGATTTTCAACCAATTAATTTAGGAGAAGGAGTAAATACAGAATTTGAAGAATACTGGCCATCGCTTTCAATTGATGAGAACACTTTGGTTTTCACTCGATTAATCCCAATGAGACAAAATTCAAAAAGTACCGATCCCAACGATTTTCAAGAAGATTTATTTGTATCATATAGAGATATTCCTACGGGAAATTATCAAACAGCCTTTCCAATGCCGGGAATAATAAATACACAACTAAATGAAGGAGCTCAATGTATTTCAGGAGATGGAAAGATTTGTGTAATAACTTGTTGTAATCGTCCGGAAGGCAAAGGAAGTTGTGATTTATACATAATGTTTAATCGAAATGGGAGATGGACAGAACCACAAAATATGAAAACAGTAAATACTGCTAGTTGGGAAAGTAATCCGTCTTTGTCAGCAGATGCTAAAACACTGTATTTTGCAAGTAGTCGCCCGGGTGGATTTGGAAAAATTGATATTTGGAAAATTAATATTAATGAAAAAGGTATAGCTACAAGTAAAGCTGAAAACCTTGGCAATGTGATAAATACAGACCAAAATGATGTTTCTCCATTTATTCATCCGGATGGTAAGACCTTGTATTTTTCATCAGATGGACATCCCGGAATGGGAGAACAAGACATATTTTTTTCAAAATTAGATGAAAATAATAAATGGCAGAAACCTGTAAATATTGGTTATCCAATAAATACAAAAGGAGAAGAAAGAAGTATGATTGTTAATGCAAAAGGAAATTTAGCAATGTATGCTTCAACAGGAAATAAAAATAATCTCGATATTTATAAATTTGACATTCCGACAAAAGTTCAACCGACAGCTGTTACTTATGTAAAAGGGTATATTTATAATAAAATAAACCAAAATCGGATTCCAAATGCACTTTGTGAATTGATAAATCTCGAAACCAACGAAAAAGTAATTTCAATTTTATCGGAAGAAGGGAATGGAGAATATTTTGTGGCATTACCTGTAAATAATGATTATGCTTTTAATGTTTACAAAGATGGATTTCTTTTTTATTCGGAAAATTTTTCTTTAAAAAATCACACAAACCTTTCAGAACCATTTCATAAAAATATTCCATTATCTCCAATTGAAGAAGGATTAACGGTAATTTTAAAAAATATTTTCTTTAATTTTAACAGTGATGAACTTCTTCCTTCCTCTTTTGTAGAATTAGGAAAATTAATAGAATATTTGATAAATAATCCGAAGATAAAAATTGAAATCGGCGGACATACAGATAACATTGGAAACAAAGAATATAATCAACAACTTTCAAAAAGAAGAGCAGAATCCGTTTATAAATATTTGATAGACAATGGAATAAATAAACAAAGACTAACGTTTGCAGGATATGATTTTTCAATTCCAATAGCAAGTAACGATACCGAAGAAGGAAGAGCTTTAAATAGAAGAACAGAATTTAAAATAATTAGTGTGAATTAGAACATCGACCGCTACGCTGTTAGAACCAAGACTTGCACTGAGCGTACTAAGTATGCAACACCTCCAATTAAAAACTAAAGAATAGCAAATATATAATATGGAAAATAATATTACAAAATTTCAGAAAGAACTTATAAATCAGCTTAATAGCAAAAATGATTTACAAATTTTATCAACAATTGATTTGTTAAGAGAAGAAGGGGGAGATTTTATTATTCTTCCTTTGATGGAAAAATATTTTAATACATCATCACAAGAAATAAAAGATAAAATAGGAAATTTATTCACAGATATAAAAAAATCAAGTGCAGGAACAATTATTTCTGATAATATTCTTAAATATGAAAACACGAACAACCTTGATATTTTTTTAAGATTGTTATGGGAATCAACAATAAAATTCAGTAATTTAAGTCCTTTTATTGAATTTTTATTTTCTGAAAACTTAAAAATAAGTATTGAAAGCAGTACAATTATTGAAGAACAAATTAAAAATACGGCAGAAGAAGATAAAAAAAACTATCTGAAAATAATCGAAAAAAGAAAACACAAAATTGAAGATGTGTTTCATAAGAACTTGATAGAATTAACTGAAGAGCTTATAAGAAACTCAATTTAAAAAATGATTGATTTAATAGAATTTGGTTATTTTGGATTATTTATAGGTTCATTTCTTGCCTCAACTATCATACCTTTAAGTTCTGATATTTTGCTGGCAGGAATGTTGGTGGCTAAAGGAAATCCAATTATTTGTTTGATAGTTGCAACGCTTGGAAATTGGCTTGGCGGAATGACTACATATATTTTAGGATATTTAGGAAAATGGAAATGGATTGAAAAACTTTTTAAAGTAACACAAGCAAAATTAGAAAAACAGAAATCAAAAATCGACAAATACGGAGTATTATTAGCATTTTTTGCATGGTTTCCAATTGTTGGCGATGTTTTTGCCTTAGCTTTAGGATTTTATAAAATAAGACCGAAAATTTGTGCTGTTTTTATGTTAATTGGCAGATTTATAAGATTTTCTGCATGGATAATCTTATATCATTATTATGGAGAAGAATTTTTGAAATTATTTTCATAAAATTTTCAAAAATAATATTAAACGAATATCGTATATAATACATATTCTTAGTCGCTAACTCCACAAAAGTGTCCCCTCTAATAAAATTAAACAAAAAAATCAGCAGTATTATTCTGTACTTCCTTAAATCCGCAAATAAAATCGTAACACGCTCATATTAAACGACATAAACAAAAGCATTTTCGTTAATTTTAATAAAAAATTATTCACATATATAATTGAATCTTAAATAATTGTGAATTTTTTTGTTTAATTTTGCAATAGCACAATTAGTAGCTTATTTTTCAAATTTATGTATTTTATGGCAAAATATTTTAACAGGCGCATCAGGAAGTTCTTCTATATTCGTACTCTTTTTTAAAGTAATTTATTTGTTTTTTCCAACAACACATAATTTTGACTTTTTATTTATATTGTTTTGTGAAAAAAATTTAAAAATTATTATTTTGTTGTTAATAAATTATTGGCTAACTTTGCACTTAAATAATTAAAAAAATACATTAAAAAAAATGATAAAAGAAGAATTTTTTACTCGACACATTGGTCCAAGAGACAATGAAATTCAAGAAATGTTAAAATCAGTCGGAGTTTCTTCAACAGAAGAGTTAATAAATCAAATAATTCCCTCTTCAATTCGACTAAAAGAAGATTTAAAAATTGAAGAAGGTTTAACTGAATACAACTATTTGCAGAAAATCAAAAAAATTGTATCCAAAAATAAAATCTATCGTTCGTTTATTGGAATGGGATATTATGGAACTTCGACTCCTTCGGTTATTTTACGAAATATTTTTGAGAATCCCGGTTGGTACACTTCTTACACGCCTTATCAAGCAGAAATTAGCCAAGGAAGATTAGAAGCCCTTTTGAATTTTCAAACAGTAATTAGCGAATTAACAGGTTTTGAAATTTCTAATTGTTCTTTATTAGATGAAGGAACAGCTGCCGCCGAATCAATGAATATGATGTTAGGATGTCGTTCTCGTCAAGCGATAAAAGATGGAAAAAATGTTTTATTTGTTGATAATAATATTTTTCCACAAACTCTTGATGTAATTCTATTGAGAGCAGAACCATTAGGAATTGAAATTGTATGTGGAGATTATAAAACACATAAGTTTTCTGAAAAAACTTTTGGATCAATCGTACAATATCCTGCAGCAAATGGAGAAATAAATGATTACAAAGAATTTGCTGAAAAAGCACACGAACAAGAAATTTTAATTACAGCAATAACAGATGTAATGGCATTAGTTTTAATTACTCCACCTGCAGAATGGGGCGCAGATATTGCAGTTGGAAGTTCTCAGCGATTTGGTATTCCGTTAGGGTTTGGTGGTCCACATGCCGCTTTTCTTGCAACAAAAGACATTTATAAAAGACAAATGCCCGGAAGAATTATTGGTGTAAGTATTGATAAATCCGGAAATCGTGCTCTAAGAATGGCAATTTCAACTCGCGAACAACATATAAAAAGAGAAAAAGCTACATCAAATATTTGTACAGCTCAGGCACTTTTAGCAATAATGGCTGGTATGTATGCTGTTTATCACGGTCCGGAAGGTTTAAAAAATATTGCTCTAAATATTATTTCTTCTGCTAAAGTTTTAAAAAATGAAATTGAAAAACTTGGCTATTCTATCAAAACACAAAATTTCTTTGATACATTTGAAATTGAATTGCCAGAAAAAATAAAATCAATTGATATTCAGAATATTGCATTAAAAAAACAAATCAATTTGAATTATCAAAAAACAAATATTGTTTCAATAAGTACAGATGAAGTTATTACAATTAATGAAATAAACGGCATTTTATCAATATTTGCAGAAGCAATAAATAAACCATTTAAAGCAATCGAAAAAGTTGAATTTCCTGAAAAATGCGACTGTGTATTTATGAGAAAAAGTAATTTTCTAACACAAAAGGTTTTCAATTCATATCATTGTGAAAATGAAATGATGCGATATATCAAAATGTTAGAAAATAGAGATATTGCCTTAAACCGTTCGATGATTCCATTAGGTTCTTGTACGATGAAACTTAATCCGGCTACTACGATGTTGCCGTTAAGTTGGGCAGAAGTAAATAGTATTCATCCATTTGTTCCTGAAAATCAAGTAGAAGGATATATTGAATTAATTTCAGAACTTGAAAAAGATTTAGCAATAATTACAGGATTTGCAGGAGTAACCTTACAACCAAATTCAGGAGCATTAGGAGAACATACCGGTTTGATGATAATTCGCGAATATCATAAATCACGAGGAAACTTAAATCGTAATGTTTGTTTAATTCCATCATCAGCACACGGAACAAATCCGGCATCTGCAGCAATGGCAGGAATGGAAATTATTACCGTGAAAAGTGATGAAAAAGGAAATATTGATGTAGAAGATTTCAGAACAAAAGCAGAAGAAAATAAAGATAATTTATCATGTACAATGATAACTTATCCATCAACACATGGAGTTTTTGAAAATCGAATTTTAGAAATGATAAAAATTGTTCACGATAATGGCGGATTAGTTTATATGGATGGTGCAAATATGAACGCACAAGTTGGTTATACAAATCCTGGTACAATTGGAGCTGACGTTTGTCATTTGAATTTACATAAAACTTTTGTAGGACCTCACGGTGGCGGTGGTCCTGGTGTTGGTCCTGTTTGTGTTTCTGAAAAACTTGTTGAATTTTTACCAAAACATTCAGTTATAAAAACCGGTGGGGCAAAAGGAATTAATTCTGTTGTTTCTGCACCTTACGGAAGTGCGATGATACTTCCAATAAACCACGCATATATCAAAATGTTAGGTAGAGTTGGCTTGAAAAAATCTACAGCAGTGGCAATGCTCAATGCAAATTATATTGCAAATCGATTGAAAGGATTTTTTGAAGTTTTATATACAGGAGAAACAGGACGTTGTGCTCATGAAATGATTTTAGATGTTCATAAATTCAAAGCTGAATATGGCATTGAAGCCGCAGATTTAGCACGCCGTTTGATGGATTTTGGATATCATGCTCCAACATTATCATTTCCGGTTCATGAAACTTTAATGGTTGAACCAACTGAAAGTGAAAGCAAGCAAGAACTTGATAGATTTATTGAAGCAATGAAAACAATCAAACAAGAATGTGAAGATATTAAATTAGGAAAATTAGACAAAGAGGATAACCCTATTAAAAATGCACCACATACTCAATTTGAATGTTTATCTTCGGAATGGAATCATAAATATTCGAGAGAACAAGCTGCATTTCCATTAGAATGGATAAAATTAAATAAATTTTGGCCATTTGTAGGAAAAATAGACGGTGGTTATGGTGATAGAAATTTAGTTGCAAAAGTGTTTGAATAATAAATTAATATAATAATATTTGTTTTGAATTAAGGCTACCGAAAAGTAGCCTTAATTTTATTTTGTGGAAAATTGGTATAAATTTTGTATGTTTATAGCTTATATTAATAATTAAATTACTCATTGTGAAAAAAATAATCCAAATTATATTATTATTGATTTTTTCAATACAATCATTTGCGATTTTTGAAAAAAATTATCCAATTGACCTGCAACAACCAGATGGAACAACCATTCACTGTTTCATTACAGGCGATGAATTTTATCAAAGAGTTCATGATGAGAACGATTTCACAATAATTCGAGATGTTAAAACAGGTTTTTTAGTTTATGCTGTTTTAGAAAATGATGAATTAATTTCTACAAATTTTATTGTTGGAAAATCAAATCCACAAGATTTAGGATTATCGCAAGGAATAAACATTTCTGTAGAAAAACGAAATAAATTACGCAAAGAATTTTTACAACAAGCTCCAAAAATTCCGAAAATTGAAAGAAATCCGAATAAAGAAGGAGAAACTACGATAAATACTTTAGTAGTATATATTAATTTTGCAGATTATCCTGAATTTCCAGATATACATAATACTTATGAAAATTGGTTTAATGCAGAAAATCAAGTATCCATGCGTCAATATTTTAAAGATGCTTCTTATGGAGAAGTAAATGTTATTTCTAATTTTTATCCCATTCAAAACCAAGATTCAATAATTTCTTATCAAGATATTTATCCTCGTTCTTATTATTGTCCTTATAATGCAGTAACAAATCCAAACGGGTATCAAGGCAGTTATACATCAAGAGAACATGGATTGTTAAAAAGAGCAATTGAAGCAGTTGCCTCTCAAATTCCAACTTCAATAAATTTTGATTCTAACAATGACGGAAACGTTGACAATGCAATATTTATTGTTAGAGGATTAGCAGGCGATTGGAATTCTTTATTATGGCCTCATCAATGGTCTTTGTTTTCTGAAAATGTTTATGTTAACGGTAAAAAAATAAACACATATAATCTTCAAATTGAAAGTAATTTAAAATCAGAAAGAGCATCGGTTTTAGTTCACGAAATGTATCATTCGTTTGGAATACCTGACTTGTATCGTTACGATAATAACGGTACTCCTATCGGGATTTGGGATGTTATGGCTTCAAACCAACAACCACCTCAGGCAACAGCCGCTTATTTAAAAAACAAATATACAATGTTTGCTCGTCCAATTAATGAAATTACAACGAGTGGCACCTATCAAATAAATCAAACTTGGGAAGAAAATAATAATTGCTATAAAATCAGGTCTCCTTATCATACAGGAGTTTCAGATGAATTTTTTATTGTTGAATTTCGTAGTAAATCCGTATCATGGGAAGCAGGCATTCCCGAAGGAGGGCTTTTAGTGTATAGAATAAACCCAACTCAAAATGGTAATGGAAATGGTCCGCCAGATGAAATAATAGTTATTAGAGGTAATATAAATACAGCAACTTTAAATTCAAGTAGAAATTATTTAACCGAAGCATCATCGCCACAATTAATACTTTCTAGTGGTCAAGCTCCAGGATTTGGAATTTTTAACGTTAGAACTTCAGATGAAACAATGACTTTTGATGTTATTTTTGATGCCGGAATTTCACTTTCTCCTAACGACTTAAATTTTCCAAATAATTCTATAACTATACCTTCAACAGCTCAAACAATTAAAATATTTACATATCATACAACAGAACCACTTATTGCAGAAATTATCGGAACAGACGCTCAATATTTTGAAATAACAAATCAGAATTTAGTTGAAGTTAATGGTACTGTAAAAGTACGTTTTTTACCAACTGAAGTAAGAAATTATAATGCTATGTTAAAAATTCAGTCCGGAACGTTTTCAAAAACAGTAAATTTAACTGGTAATGGAATTATTGTCCCATTAATCTCAGATTTTGAACCATCTTCCGTACAAACAGGAAAAGGCAGACAAATATATTTTTATGACAAATCGACACAAGTTCCAAATTCATGGAATTGGACTTTTGAAGGCGGAATTCCGGCAACAAGCAACGAGCAAAATCCTATCGTAACATATAATAATGAAGGAACATTTTCCGTAACTTTACAGTCGTCTAATAATTATTCTCAAGATGAAATAACAAAAACAAATTTAATTTTTATTACTGATGAAGGCGCTGATTATAATTGTAATTCTAGTTTTGAATATTGGACAGACGACGTTCCAAATTGTTGGTTTGGACAAAAAACAACTATAAAAAAAGATCATATAGCAAAAATAGATACAACTGCTTATCTTGATAATTTTGCATGTCAGCTAATAAATGGAATGAACTCTTTTAATAAATTTTCAACAAAACCAATATCTGTTGTTGCTGATAAAGAATATGCTATCGAATTTTATGTAAAAGGGAAAGGAAAAATTTCAACAAGTCTATTTGATGGGCGACCAGAAAATAATGGATTTTCCGAAAATAACGAAACTATAAATATTGACACAACAGAATATATTAAAATTTCTCAGCATGTAATAGCAAAAACGGACAATTGTTTAGCAGAGTTTATTATTAATGTCGCACAAACGCTTTATACAAAAGGACATATAATAATTGATAATCTCATAATAAAAGATAAAACTAAATTTTTTGTAGAAAACTATGAAAATTTTAATGTAAAAATATTCCCAAATCCAACGAACGGAATTATTAATATCAAGAGTGAAGATGAGGTTTTTATAAAAGTTTATAATATCTTTGGAGAGCTGATTTTGCAAGATTCAGGTATCACAAAAAAACAATTAAATTTGGAAAATCAGGCAAAAGGAATTTATTTAATTACAATAAATAATAAAAAAATGGAATATAAAACATATAAAATAATTATTAATTAAGCTAAAATAATGAAAAATATATTATTTTTAATATCATTGAGTTTTTTTATTGTTGTTTCAACAATGATAAAAGCTCAATCGGTTGATATTAAGTTCGTTTATCAAGCAAGAAATGTATTTATAAATAATCCTATGTTGGATGATGTAGGCAAAATTTATTGTATTAATAAAATATTTATTAATGAAAAGGAATATATTTGCGACAAATATACAAGCGTAATAGGAATATATTTGGAAAATCTGAACATAGAAGTCGGTGAAATGGTTGAAATACAAATTTTTAATAAAGAAGAATGTACTCCAACGATAGTAAATCCGGAAATTTTTGAAAATTTCTGTCTATTTGAAATTATATCTAAAGATTTAAAAAATAATGTACTATCTTTTTCGACTCGTTTTGAAACAGTTGCATCACCATTTTATATTCAAGAATATAGGTTTGATAATTGGAGAAATATTGATACAATTCAAGGTGTTGGTGGAGCTGGTAATCATAATTATAAAATTTCGGTTACTCCATTTTTAGGAATTAATAATTATCGAATTTATCAAATTGATTTTTATGGACAAAAAACATATTCGGAAGTTTTATCTTTTTCAAATGTAAAACGTCCAAATAGTATAGTTTCAAAAAATAATAATCAAATTGTTTTAAAAGAAGATGCAACTTATTCAATAGTTGATAACTTAGGTAATGAATTGCAAAACGGAACACAAAAAACAATAGATATTTCAAATTTATCTGACGGAAATTATTTCTTATGTTTTGAAAACCATTATGCTGAATTTACAATAAAGAAAACTAAAATTAAATTTGGAGAAATTACAGAATTTCCTGTTACTAAAGAAGTTTTTAATGAAAAACTAAAACACGATATGTTAAAACTTCAAAATAAAAGATAATGATTATATTATTTAAAAAAATCTACAATATGGCATTTAGATATGTTATTGTTGAAAAATATTGTTTAATCTTATCTAGTATGATAGCAATTTAGTATAAATTAAATATTTATAAAACATGAACTAAGGTGTAATAGTAATACTTTTATTTGTAGAACAGCCATTAAGTGGGTTCGTTACTGTAACTGTATAAGTTCCACCCGACAAAGGAATAATAATTGAAGCATTACTACCAAGTCCATCACTCCACGAATAAATTCCGCCTCCTGTCGCAGTTAAATTCATTGAGGCTGTAGTTTCGCAATTTAATGTTACAATTGAATTATGTATTTCTACATGCGGAACTATAATATTTTGAGTGATAACAATACTATCGTATAAAATTGTTGCATCTTCGGTTGTAACTGTAACATAATATGTACCCGGAGAGTCTATATCTACATTTTCAGAAGTTCCTAAACCATCACTCCACACATACGATATGCCACCTATTGTCGTTAAAGAAATTGAAAGAGTTGTGCAAGTGAGTAAAGTAGTTCCGGTATTATTATGAATTAACATCATTGGAGTAGCCAAACTTGAATTTATTGTAATGCTTTCTGTATCTGAACAACCGTTAACCGAATTTGTTACTGTAACGATGTAAGTTCCTGGCGTTGTAACACTGACGTTTGCATCTGTTCCTAAAGAGTGACTCCAATTATATGTTCCGCCTCCTGTTGCTATTAATGAAATTGAGATAATTGTACTTGATAAAACTGTTGTGCCGGTATTATTCGTTATGCCTGCTGTCGGAGCTGTCGTACTGCCTGTTATTTCTACACTTTGACTTGCCGTACATCCATTGGAGCCTGTTACCGTAACGGTAT
>JAITXI010000211.1 GCA_031284905.1 Bacteroidales bacterium | reverse complement strand
TGATATTAGCCGTGTTTGACGAAGTGAAAAGTGATGGCGGTTGGTCTATTGATATTACAAATATAGAAAATCAAGAAAACCAAATCGTAGTTACTGTTACCAATTTACACACAGGCAATATAACATCTGTGATGACTCAACCCTATCAAATAGTTAAAATACCTGTTAGTGATAAAGAAATAGTTTTTGAAATAGTTTATAAAAATATAGGAGAATAATTATGAAAAAAGTTATATTTTTTGCTGTAATAGCAATGTTTTGCTTTACAACCTGCGAAAAAGAAAAAGTAAATTCTGATAATAACAAACTAAGTGTATCTTATCCAATAGACGTTTCTTTTACTAAAATAGCTCAAGGTGATTGTAACGGAAGCGAAGGATTTGAAAAGGAAGTTATTCGAATACTAGATTCTCTACACTACAATAATATGAAAAATATTATGGATTGGGGAAATGTTATAAATTTTGCCAATGACGAAAATATTAATTTTAATGAGGATATGCTGTTAGCAGTTTTTGATACCATTAGAATGAATGGTGGTTGGACAATAGATATTACTAACATTACAGAAACTGAAACTTCTTTAGTCGTAACTATTGAAAATTTTAATACTGGCGATTTAACTCAGACTTTGTCGCAACCTTTTGAAATAGTAAAACTTCCAAAATCCAATAAAAATTTAGTTATTAATTTTAATACAAATAATAACATAAAAATACCTTATTTTCCACATGAAAATTTATTAGGTAGCTGGTATGAAACTTATCCAACAGATAGTGGTAGTATAGTAATTTTTACAAACAGTTCTATCACGCAAACTTTTTTTACATACACCATTGGATATGATTCCATTTACAATTACTTATACGAAGTGATAGATAGCGATAATATTTTTATCAAACGAACATGGATTTCTGATTCTTTGCGTAGTTTTACTATTAGTAAAGTTATTTTTCATAATTCAGATAGTATTACGATTAATAAATTTTATGAAAATGAAGCAACTGTATATCCTCCAAACTTTAATCCTATAACTTTAAAAAAATTATCATTATGAAAAACACACTATTATTTATATTTTTAATTCTTTGTTTTGCAATCTCATTTTCCCAAAACACTTACTATTATTATAAAGGGGAAAAACAATATTTAACAATTGATAATTCGAAAATTAATATTACAACTACTGCTGATTTTTCAAAAGAAAACATTAATCAACCTAGGATTAAAACATTAAACATAAAAAACAACAAAGAAATTGCTAGTAGAAAATTTGGCTATATTTCATTTGATGATAGTTTAAGTAATGAACAATACTCTCAATTTGTTAATTCAATAAAAGAAAACGGAAATATTATTGCTGTCCACCCTAATTATATTACAGTACTAGGTGATAGTATTGGAATGTCAGCTTATTTTTATGTAAAATTAAAAAATATTGCAGATACTGTTTTATTAAATCAACATGCAATATATAAAAATGTTATAATTTTTGAACAGAATCAATTTATGCCATTGTGGTTTACACTAATTTGCACAAATCAAACGCAAGATAATACTTTAGAAGTTGCTAATTATTTTTTTGAAACTGGTTATTTTGCATCTTCGGTTCCTGATTTTTTATCAGATGATAGATTGTGTACAAATGACCCAAATTTTTCTAATCAATGGGGTTTAAATAATTCCTCACATTTGGGTATAGATATTAATATTTGCAGTGCTTGGGATATTTCCACAGGATATGGTGTAAAAGTAACCGTTTTAGATACTGGAATAGAATTAACTCATTCGGACTTATCTAATAATATATCTTCTTTGAGTTATGATTCAGAGACAAATACTTCTCCGAGTCAAGTTTTCGATTCTCATGGAACACATTGTGCAGGTATTATAGGAGCTATAAGAAACAATAATAATAATATCGCAGGCGTAGCTCCAAATACTACATTAATGTCAGTTAGTAATTCTTTAATGGGAAATGAAAATAGTCGTATAAAAAGAGCAGATGGAATAAATTGGGCGTTACAAAATGGTACAGATGTTATAAGCAATTCTTGGAACTCATCCGTTTATTATGAACTAATTGATGATGCTATTGATAACGCATTTATCTATGGTAGAGATGGAAAAGGATGTATTATTGTGTTTGCTTCTGCTAATTATGGATCAGAGATTGTAGGGTGGTATCCAGCAAATTGTAATTCAAATATTATTACAGTGGGAGCAATTAGATCTATTGGGCGGAGACCTGGTTTTTCTAATTATGGTGAAAAATTAGATATTGTTGCTCCAGGTGAATTTATTATATCTACTGTACAAGGAGATTCTCTTGATATAATGTCCGGTACTTCTGCTGCATGTCCACATGTAGCAGGAGTTGCAGCCTTAATTTTATCTGTAAACCCAAATCTAACAGTAAAAGACGTTCAAGATATTATAGAACAAACTGCTCAAAAAACAAATGCACCTGCATATACTGGACTTGTCGATTATGTATATTCGCAACATAACGGAAGACCAAACGGAACATGGAACAACGAAATGGGTTATGGTTTGGTAGATGCTTATGCGGCAGTATTAAAAGCACAACAATTATATTCATCAACACTAGATTTATACATAAAAGATCGTCCTGAAGATTTAGGGATTTCTGGAGGCTATCATTATCTTTTGGCAAGAGATAGCAGTCCGGATATATGGGTTCGTAATCAACCTGACGGTTTCAGTAATTTTGAACATCAAAATCCGGAATACGACCCAAATCTTCCGGTGTATGTATATGTTCGAGTAAGGAATAAAAGTAGTGTTCCATCCACAGGAACAGAAGAAATAGCTGTATATTGGTCGAAAGCTGCAAGTTGGCAATCTTGGCCTCAAAATTGGGATGGTACAGATCCGTCAATAGGAAATCTGATAGGAAGAGTTAGTATTGGCACAATACTTCCGGGTCATGAACAGATTTATGAAATACCATGGTATATAAGTAATACATTTACGGTAAATTGGAATCAATGTGTGCTGTCTCGCATAGAAAACTCAGCGTCAGACCCAATAACAATCTATCCTGGCAGAATAGATGATGATGTTTACTTCAATAATAATGTTTCTTGGAGAAATTGTCATATTGTAAATTTTATTCCAAATACGACCCTTAATTCATGCGGCGGTATTATGTATATAGGAAATTTTTCGAATCAAAATATTATAATGAATTGGCAACTTTCAGAATCTCAATTAAAAGGAGAAAATAGTTTTCTAAAAGGAGGTGAAATTACAATAACATTTGATTCTATTGGCTGGAATGCAATGAATCAATATTTTAGAAATAATAAAGATATTGAAATAACAGGTTCGAGGAAAATCAAAATTATATCAGATAATGTAAAAATAGATAGTATAAGCTATCCCGCAAATGCACACTATCCTATTTTAGTAGAGTTTAATGCTATAGCCTCAAAAAGTGGCAAAGAAGAAAGTTTTAAATATAATATCGTTGAATATTTGATTGATTCGAGTGGCACTCATTTGCTTGGAGGAATGCACTACACGCTAAATAAACCCGATGGAGTTTCATTTAAAGCAATAACCGACAAAGAAATAAGAGTAAATTTTGGAGATCCTGTTACGCTCAACGCAACACAACAATCACAGCCAAATTTAGTATATAATTGGTACGACCAGAATCACAATTTAATAGGAAGCGGAACATCATTAAGTTTTACTCCTACAGAAACAGAAGTGTTGATGTTAGAAGTAATTTCTGCTGATTATTGTTATCGCGATTATGCAAATGTATTAATAACGGTAAATCCAAATTATATAAGATTGATTTCTCCAAATCCTGCGACAAACACAATAACCATTGATTATCATTTGTCAACAAACGTAACTACAGCACAAATAAAAATTACGAATCAACTTGGGACAATAGGTTCTACTTATAACATAGGAACAAGTGTAACGTCGTTTACAACCAACATTTCAAGTTTGCCTGTCGGAACTTACACAGTGTCGTTAATTTGTGACGGAAATATTAAAGATAGTAAAAATTTTATTAAACAATAAGAATAATAATTTAGTATTACGAGGCTACTAAATAAAAAAAGAGACGAAAGTCTCTTTTTTTATAATTTCAAGTGGCTTGGCTTTGATATTTGGGATAAAAAAATGAATAAGATTTGCACCACAGTAAATTAAACCATAACTCCGCCCAAATTAGGGTGTCTATTGGGTTAATTGTTTGTGATGTAACGATTTAAGTTAAATTACAGACAACCTAATTAGGTTACTTAAATAATTTAGCTAATTTTCTGTATCACAGTTATTTATGTAATTTAACTACCTAAATTGAGCAGAATTAGGGATTAAAAACTATCAGTAAAATCAAAATATAAATGTTTCTAATTTTGGGAAAGGCGTTTTTTTATTAAAATTTCAAAAAATAATAACACTAATGTATTAAAATTTTTAAAGGAATAATATATAACAAATGTATTATGTATTATATCTTTATCATAATAACTATCAAGTTAAGTTTTTTTTAGAATATTTTTTTTACACTTTTCCAAAAAAATCTTTGTTTTTCTACTAAAAAACGTTAAATTTGCTAAAAAAAGAAAATGAAAAATTTTTTTGTAACATTGTGCTTTATTATTGCAAACATCATAGTTTTTGCTGCTCCCGGAGATACAGTTTTTGTTAAAACTTTTACTTTTTCCGACATAAACGCCAGAAGAAATACATTTTATTTTCCTACTGGAACACAAACTTGGGAGAAAATTTTAATGTATTATACTATAAAATGCGATGCTGCTACAACTGCCGATTCGTATCCTTGTGGAGAATGGGATTATACAACATATACAAATGTTTATAAACACACAGGGGTATTAGATTCAACACAATATACTCACCCAAAATATACTGTAAATAATACTAATTTTGAAACTCTAAGTGGAAATTCAAATCCAAAATATCATTTTTTTGAAAAAGTATTTGAAAAAACTAATTATTCATATTCAAATCTAAATACTACAAATGTTTTGAACGCAAATATTAATATTAATTCAGGAATTAATCCTCAAAATAAAGATTATAAAATTTATATGCTTTATTCTGCGGATTTACTTTCAGCTTCAGGATTAACTGCCGGAGAAATTACAGAATTAGATTTAGCAACAACATCAGGAACAGAAACATTAGAATTTCCATGTAAATTAAAAATTTCTACAACAAATTTAACCTCATTATCAAACCAAAATGTTTCTCAATTAACATTTACAACAGTTTTTGACGGATATTTATTTTATGATGAAACAACAGGAAAATTACATTTTTCTTTTACAACTCCATTTATTTACAATGGGACCTCTTCACTTGTTATAGAATTATCAAGTTATGAAAATATTCATGCAATAAATTTTTCAGGTGAAGAAAATATTGAAAATACATTTTTATTTACTCAGGAAAGCGATAATTATTTAGGAATTGAAAATTTAACATATATTCCTGTGCCTAAAGAAGCGTTTGCACCTATTATGAATGAAATTTCAATAAGTTTGTGGTTGTATGGAGACCCTATTTTGCAACCGCAGAATGATTGGTTGTTTGAAGGTGTAGATGCTGATAATCAACGTCAAATAAGTTCGCATTTTCCTTGGAGTGATTCTCATGTTTGTTGGGATGCGGGAAATGACGGTTCAGGATATGATAGAATTGAAAAAGCAGCCGTAACAGATGAATACGAAGGAAAGTGGAATCATGTTGTGTTTACAAAAAATGCGACAACTGGAAGTATGAAAGTTTATTTGAATGGCGTATTATGGCATAGTGGAACAGGAAAGTATAAACCGGTTCAAAATATAAGTAAATTTGTTATTGGTTCTTCTGCAAGTTTAAATCAAAATGACTGCTATGACGGATACATCGACGATTTTTGTATTTGGGATAAAGAACTTTCATTAAGCGAAATTCAACAAATAATTTATGATCGTCCGCAAAGTTCTAACCCTAATCTATTGGTTTACTACGATTTTGATGAAGACCTATCTGCCGACCAACATATTATTGACAAATCAGATAATAATTTTGATACTGAACTTTGGGGAACTCTAAGACGAAAATCATATAAAAATGTAGGCAGATTTAAAAATTTTGAAATAGGAAATTCTCTTCAGCAATTAACATTTTATTCAGGTGATTACACACCAACAACAGAAACTGTAAATTATACTACTCAAGAATTACTAAATCCATATTTGCTAAGAGAATTTTACTTAGCTGATACTTATACTGTTTTAACAGCAAATACTTTTTTATATTATCCTGAATATGAATTAACCACGCACGCAAATTTAACAATAGATACAACTTAATAATACCGGCGATGTAACGATTAATAATTCTTCACTTAATTATTCAGGTCATGCTTTTGAAGTGATAAATACCATACAAATTCAAAATTATGTAACTCCTTATGGAATACAATTAAATCTTGGAGCTGATGGATTTACTCACGTTTATGATGTTAGTGATTATGTACTTTATTTAAAAGATAGTGTCGATTTCTCTGCACATAATACACAAGAACTTATTGATATAACATTTGCTTTTATAGAAGGAACTCCGCCACGAAATGTTATTCAATTTAATCAAGTTTATCTGGGAGATTTCGGACAATACAATATTGGGCACGATATTTCTCTTCAACCCACAAAAATTTTTCGTAATAATGCTGCACAAATGTTTAGGGTAAAAACACGAACAACAGGACACGGAATGTCAGACCATGGGAATTGTGCAGAATTTTGTCCGACTACTCATAAACTATATGTAGAAGGTGTTCAACGTTTTTCGTGGCAAAATTGGAAAAATTGTGCTGGTAATCCTATTTATCCACAAGGTGGTACTTGGATATACGATAGAGCCGGTTGGTGCCCGGGTAGTTTCGGTGATACCCATGATTTTGAAATTACTCCTTTTGTTAATATGGGAAATGATTCTATTTTAATAGATTACGGAATGACTCAATATAATTCTTATGGAGAAGGTAGTTATAGAACTAGTACACAGTTAATTCAATATTCTGCCCCAAATTTTATAAATGACGCAGCTGTAGAAGATGTTGTTGCTCCAAATAATGCAGATATTCATAAACGTTATAACCCAATTTGTAATCATCCTGAAATTATTATAAAAAATACCGG
This sequence comes from Bacteroidales bacterium, assembly GCA_031284905.1. Taxonomy (GTDB): domain Bacteria; phylum Bacteroidota; class Bacteroidia; order Bacteroidales; family ML635J-15; genus Bact-19. The sequence goes on along the minus strand of JAITXI010000211.1, from coordinate 11,621 downwards.
CTCTGCAAATTTAACTTCGCTTTTTATTGAATACGGATTAAATGAAAATTATTCGTATAGCTATCAATGGACAGGTAATTTATCTTTTCTTGAAACACAAAATGTAATTCTTCCTACAATAAATGTATCAGAATTTACAAGTAATAATACATTCAATGTGAGAATTTCAGCTCCAAATAATGTTACTGACGAATATCAATACAATAACACGTATAAAACTAATTTTGCCACAGTTAATGTTTATGGTAATGAACTTGTTTTTATTGTTAAAACAAATAGTCGCGGCTATCATACTCATTATACAATAAAGAACCAAAATGACGATATAATAGTCAATAGAAATGGTCTCGCAAATAATACAGTTTATGTAGATACAATACCTTTTATACCGGGTTGTTATGAAATCAATTTTTTTGACACAGGCAATAACGGATTATCTTTTTGGGCTAATAATGAAGGTGCCGGATACGCTAGATTGAGGAAAGCCGGCTTCACCTCAAATTTAAAAAACTTTGAACCGGATTTTGGTTCTTTCTTTAATTTCCAATTTGTACTTGCCGGACAAATCCCAACACCAATAATTGAAACAGATAATTCTTTTGAAATATTTCCAAATCCAAATGATGGAAATTTTACCATCGAACTAAATTCTAACTTAAATTCTGAAGTTACTTTATCAATTTTGGAAATTACCGGTCGAGAAGTAAAAACCATAAAAATTTCAGATACATTCAATTCGGTATTTAATTTTGACTTAAGTAATTTAGCCAAAGGAGTTTATTTTGTGAAACTTAGCGGAAAATCAATAAATCAAACTAAAAAACTAATTATTGAATAGAATCAAGATACAAAGACTAAATACGTTTTTTGAAATATATATTTTTCAAGAATTTACAGCATCTTGAATTTTTAATAATTTAATCAACAAATCTTCTAATGAGTTTAAATTTAACATATTAGCTCCATCAGATTTTGCGATAGCCGGATTTGGATGAGTTTCAAGGAAAATACCATTACAACCTGCTGCAATACCAGCTTTTGCAATTGTTTCAATTAATTCGGGTTGTCCACCGGTAACTCCTGCCGGCTGATTTGGAATTTGTAAACTATGAGTTACATCTAAAACAACCGGATAACCGATTTTTTGCATAATGGGAATATTTCTATAATCAACAATTAAATCTGAATATCCAAAGCTGTTGCCTCTTTCTGTCAATAATATTTTGTTATTGCCGACATCTTTAATTTTTTGAGCAGCAAATTTCATTGATTCAGGTGATAGAAATTGCCCTTTTTTTATGTTGATAATTTTATCTGTTTTTGCAGCAGCAATCAAAATATCTGTTTGACGACACAAAAAAGCAGGAATTTGTAGAATATCAGCAACTTGAGATGCAAAAACAGCTTCCTCAGGTAGATGAATGTCTGTACAAATTTTAATTTTTAAATCTTTTTTAACGTTATTTAGAATTTCAAGTGCTTTTTCATCTCCAAGTCCGGAAAAAGAATTTATACTCGAACGATTTGCTTTTCGATATGAAGACTTAAAGAAGAAATTTATATTTAATTTCTCACAAATCTCTTTAATTTTTCTTGCTGTTTGAAAAGTGATTTTTTCATTTTCAACTACACATGGACCTGCAATTAAGAAAAATGATTTATTATTTATTAATGATTGATACATTTTGATTTACAATTTTATATATTTTTATGCAAATTTACAACAAAAATAGCAAATTATATTTTTTTATCACAAAATTTGCTGAAAATTTACTTTGTACACGATTTTTATCTCATTAATAAATATTTATTATTCATATTTATCTTTGTTTAACGATGAATGGAACATTTCTACACTTATCCTGATGTGTTGAGATTAAAATATGGAATGTCAAGCTGATATATCGGAAGCAGTATATGTTTTGACAGTGATGCAGTCAATATTCTAACATCAAAAATTTAAAATCAAAATAATTATTCTTTTCAAACGTTATTTAATGTAAATTTGAAGGATATGTTTTTTTATAAATCAAATAATACTAATCCTTATTATAATCTGGCGTTAGAAGATTATATTTTTAATAACATAAATGAAGAATTTTTGTTGTGTACAAGAAACGAACCTTCCGTATTATTAGGTAAAAATCAAAATGCATATTCTGAAATAAATTTGATTTATTCTAAACAATCAAATGTAATAATCGTAAGACGAACAACCGGCGGAGAAGCTATTTATCAAGACACGGGAACTTTTAATTTTTCTTATATGTCGGTTGATAAAAATAATAATGTTCACGATTTATCGATTATTGAAAAAATAATGATTTGTTTTTTCAAAGAAAAATTAGCTTTAGACATTCAACTTTCAGTAACAGGCAGAATATTTTTAAATAAAAAAATTTGTGGTGGTTATACAAAAATAAAAATTGGAGACAAAATTTTATTACATGGGACTTTAGCATTTAGTTCTCAAAAAAAATATTTAGTTCAAGCTAAAAAAATCAAATCAGAAAATTTTTTATTACAAGGAAATCGATATACAACTATTGATTCTAATCTAGCCGACAAAATTAGTATAGAAACTTTTGAAAAAATATTTCTTGATTACATTCGTTATCTATATCCACACGCTGAAAACTACAATTTTTCAAAAGAAGAAAAAACAAATATTCAAAATTTAATAACTGAAAAATATAGTACATGGGATTGGATTTATGGAGAAATTATTGATGCAAATATTATTGTTAAAAATAATACAATCGCAGGGAATATTCAGATTTACTTAAATGTTGAAAATAATATGATCAAAAAAATAAATATTTATGGGGATTTTTTCTTTTCAACGGACATTTCTATAATAGAAAAAGCTTTGATTAATTGTAAATATGAAAAACTTGAAATTCAAAGAATTATATCTAATTACAATATTGAAGATTTCATATTCCACATTGATAATGATAAATTTGTAGATTATTTTTTTCAAAACAAAGAAAAAATATAAAAAATTATGTTTTTTAACATATTTTTGTAATATAAATATTGAATTAAATTTGTACCCTTTAATTTTTATAAACAATGAATAATACATATAATGAAATTCATTCTACAATAGACGAATATTTAAAAAAACATAAGAGTATTTTGGTGAATCCGGAACGTTCTCTGATGATTAATAATGCTGTAAAAAACAAAGAATGTATAGTAGCAAAAAACGGAGCTCTTGCAACTTGGTCGCCGGACGATTCAACAGGAAGAAGTCCTAAAGATACAGTTATTGTTCGTCATAAACAAAGTGAAAATTATATTGACTGGGAAGCTCCAAATAATATTCCAATTAGTCCGGAAATTTTTGAAATAATTTTTCAAGATGCCTTAAATTTTATTTCAGAACATGAGACCATTTATGTTTTAGATAAAGTTATTGGTGCAGATGCTAAGTTTGCTTTACCACTGAAGTTGATTACCGACAGAGCTTTAACATCTGTTTTTGCAGATAATATGTTTCGTGAAATTCCTTCAGATCTAAACCAAAGTTGTTTTGCAGAAAAACCTTTTTATCTAATATCTTTACCTTACGACAAATTAAATCAGCCAAAATATTTTGAAAAATTAAGGAAACTATCTAACGGAAAAACTTCAGATAAAATTGTTTTAATAGATTTTGATTTAAGACTAGGATTAGTAATAGGATCATCATATTTAGGAAGCGTTAAAAAATTGATGTTCACAGCAATGAACTATTATCTCTTATTTGAAAACGTATTACCGCTTCATTGCTCTTCAAATGAAGGAACTGACGGAAAAACCGCTTTGATTTTAGGATTATCCGGAACGGGAAAAACGACTTTATCTGCTGACCCTCAAAGAGTTTTATTAGGAGATGACGAACACGGTTGGAGTAATAATGGAATTGCAAATTTTGAAAACGGTTGCTATGCCAAAATGATAAATATAAATCCTGACAAAGAACCTGAAATTTACAATGCAATTATGCATGAAGATGATTATTTGAATCATGGCGCAATTGTAGAAAATGCAATGGTTTATCCTGATGGTACTTTTGATTTCAACGATGATAGACTGACTCAAAATTCGAGAGCCTCTTATCCGCTTTCTTTTTTATCAAATATTAAAAAATCAAGCGTGGGTGGAAATCCAACTACAATATTATTCCTCACTGCTGATGCTTGCGGAGTTTTACCTCCAATTTCAAAATTAGATCAAAATCAAGCAAAACTTTGGTTTCTAATGGGTTATACCTCAAAATTGGCTGGAACTGAAACATCAGTTTTTGAACCTCAATCAACTTTTTCGAGATTTTTTGGTGCGCCTTTTATGCCCGGTTTACCTCAATTATACCTAAAATTACTTGGCGACAAAATGAAAGAATTTAATACTTCTGTTTTCTTAATAAATACCGGCTGGTATGGCGGACGCTATGGAATTGGAAAACGAATTGACTTGAAATATACTCGTGCTATGGTTAGTGCTGCATTATCAGGAGATTTAGCAAATGTAGATTATGTTTATGACGAATTATTTCATGTAAATATTCCGACATCTTGTCCGAATGTCCCTTCTAATATTTTATTTCCTGAAAATACTTGGGTTAATAAAAATGAATTTGATACAATTTCAAAAAAATTGGCTATAGATTTTTCTAAAAATTTTGATAAATCTTATAGCAAACAAAATATTGACTCTGATATTATTAAAAATTGTCCGGGAAAATAGAAGCAAGAAACAAGACGGACAAATGGTAAACGGGAATGGACGAATACTAACGGTAAACAATAAAAGGTCTCACTACTCAATTTCAAATCATAAATAAAATATTATGGCAAAAACGGAAATTTCATATAATAAAAATCTAAAAGAACTTGACGAAATTTTGAACGAAATCGAAAATTCCGATATTGATTTAGACCAACTCACAACAAAAGTTAAAAGAGCTACTTTTTTACTGAAAGAATGTAAAACAAATTTGCGGGATACTTCAAAATTAATAGAAAATATTATTGAAGATTGGGAAGAGTAATACGTGAAATTAGATTGTTATGTTGTTAGAACGAAAGAAATGACAATGGGAAATGTACTATAACGGACGAATGCGTGAAGTTGATTATATTTGTAATTGAAAAAAAATATTATGCAGATTATTAGAGATATAAGAATTGAAAGTCATCAATTGGGAAATAAGGTTTTTGATAAACCAAAAGATATTGTGGCATGGATGGGTGCTATTCAAGCGCAGGATTACAATATGTCGAAACTTGCTATTTTTAATCGTCTGAAAGGTAATTCTATGCTTGATATCGAGCTTGCTTTCAAAAATGGCGAAATTTTACGAACTCATGTAATGCGCCCAACTTGGCATTTAGTTAACTCTGAAGATATCCGCTGGATGTTGCAATTATCCAAAACTCGACTAAAATCTGTTGGAAAAGAAAGAGATAGATATTTAGACATTACCGAAGAATTATATACTAAAACTAATAATTTGATTTTCAGAATATTAGAAGGAAACAAACATCTAACAAGGACGGAAATTAGTTTAGAATTGAGTAAAGCAGGAATCGTTGTAAATAACTCAAGAATGATTCATTTTATGATGCGAGCCGAAACAGAAGGAATCGTTTGCAGTGGAATTGATAATGGCAAAAAACAAACATACACACTTCTGGACGAACGTGTTCATAAAACCAAAGAATTTAATAAAGAAGAAGCCTTAACAAAATTAGCAATAAACTACTTTAGAAGTCATTCTCCTGCAAGTTTGATTGATTTTTGTTGGTGGTCAGGATTATCTGTAAAAGAAGCAAGAGAAGCAACAGGCTCAATTGAAACCGAATTAATATCAGAAAAATTCCTATCAAAAAAATTGTTAATACATAAATCTTATAATGAAAAAATCTTACAAAAAGACTCAATGCTGTTTCTTCCCGCTTTTGACGAATATCTAATTGCGTATAAAGATCGTACTACAGTAATTGATTTAGACCATCAATCAAAAGTATTTTCTAAAAATGGAATTTTCCACCCAATAATTGTAAAAAATGGAAAAATTATCGGTGTATGGAGAAATAGCGGAAAAACTGTTGAAAAATTATTTTTTTAACCAGAGTTTGAAACGAGGGTAAAAAACGTTATTTGTAAATTTGAATGCAATTTTAGGATTAAATACGTTTTACATAATTTTTATACTCTCTAAAATCTTTCTCAAGATAAAACATATTATGTAATTTTTCAAAATTTATTTTTTATTTTTTTTATTTTTATAAATAGTTACGATAAAATTACTATATTTGTATTTTATTATTACAATTAAAAAAACATTTTTATGAAAACAAAACTACTTTTTTTATTTTTATTATTTGCATTAACAATTAATAGTTTTTGCTATAATTCCAAAAACACAAATAATGTTTGCGATGTTATAGATGTTGTTGTTACTCAAGATACAGAAGTTTGTGAAGGAACAATATATAGTTTGGAAGAATTTATAGATATTTCCGATTATACTGATTTTATATTATATTTCTTTTCTGATTCTGAAGGAGCAAATCAAATTGATCATTATGTTTCAATAACTCAAGATACATATTATGTTCAAGTAGAAGTAGCAGGTGAATTTAGTGCAATAACAGCAATTAACTTTATAGTTCGCCAACGTCCCCTTGCTAATGCAGGTATAGATCAAGCTGTCTGTGGAAATCACGCACAGCTAAATGCAATTTATAGCCTCCCACATACTGAAAGCTATACTCCATGCGGTTTTTGGACAAGTTTATCAGGAACGGCAATTATCAATCAAAATACTGATTGTGATTATAGTAATAATTCAGCTCTTGTAACAGTTAGTAATTATGCAGTAATTTATTCGTTTATTTGGACGGAAGTTAATCCTGATATTTCATATTGTAGTTCGTCAGATACCGTTCAAATTGAATTTGTTCAAAATCCGGCATCTATAATACTTCCTCCGGTAGGAGAGTTAGTTTGTGGGAATGTTGCAACGCTAACGGCATCATCTTTTCCAAGTCCAACTTTTGAAGGTATGTGGTCTGGTCCCGGAATTTTTTCTAACCCTACCGCTCTGACCACAACAGTTGAAAATAATATACTTGGACAAGCAACATATACTTGGACGGTAACAAATCATAGTGTTTTGCTAACGAATATTTTGCCAATTTCTTGTTATAGTAGTTCAAATAAAACAATTACATTTTTAGAAAAACCTACAGCAACGATTACAACCGATGAAAACTTCTCTAACTTTTGCGGAGAAAAAAACATATATTATCCAAATATACTTCATGCAAATCCTGCCGGAAACGGAAACTTTTGTGAATGGAGTACATTAAATCCATCACTATATTTTTCAGAAACATCGAATCCTAATCCGGAAATATCATTTGGAAATTATAATCAGGAATATGAAATTATTTGGATGGTCGGTCATTATTATTCTGAACCAATGCATGTTTGTTATAGTAGAGATACATTCAGAATAACACTGCGTGAAATTCCAAAAATTACATTAGCAGACAGTGCAACTATTTGCGGAAATACAATATCACTAACAGGGAGCGTAATTCCTCAAAATTCATCAACAATGTGGACTGTTACAGATAATATACAAATTGATAGTCCAACAAATCTAACATCTCTCGTTTCTTGCGAAGAGTTTAATGGATATAGAAATTACCTTATTACTTTAAATGCAGATAATTTTGGTTGTGATACTTCTCAAAGTATAAATGTAACATTTAAAGAACTACCAAGTACAGATTTTACAATAATACCACCAAAATGTTTTGGAGAAGAAGCAATTCTAATAGCAGATACTACAAAATATCAATCTTACGCTTGGGATTATGGTACACAATTTCCATCACATGAAAGAGTACGTTACTCAAATACACAAGGAGGTATCTATTCAACATTTGTATCTTGGGAAGTAAATCCGGCAGATACAATAAATGGACATGAAATCCCGCATACTGTAACGTTAACCGTTTCAAATAATGGCTGTACAGGTATTCCGGAAACAATAGATATAGTAGAGCCGGGAGTACATGAATCAATGCCTAATATTACCAAAGATACTTGTATGCATTCGACAGGACAAATTATATTAAATAATAATGGACAGGCTCAATATTATTGGTTAGCTTCTTTATATACAGATTTAATAGCACAAGGTCTTATGACATTTAATTCTGATAGCACAATAATTAGTAATTTACCTTACGGTTCATACAGTGTACAAAGAACATACCCATCAACAAATACAGACCCGCTATTCGTTTTTTATTATAATTCGTCATTTGGAAACAGATTCTGTATAGATACTATTAGCTTTTTTATCCCATCATTTGAAATAGATGTAAATTTCTTTACTCAAGAATGTTCTTCTGCGACTGCAACAGACGGTTCAATTGAATTTGAAAATCCAAATGAAAATTTAACTTTTCAATGGAGTAACGGAGCTACAACTGCTTCAATTTATCATTTGGGAATGGGAACTTATACCGTTACTATTTCCAATGGAAATTGTAGTATTGTAAAAATAATCGAACTTACACATCTTTTAGGAATAACTTCAATAAATAATGAAAATAAAATCGAAATTTCTCCAAATCCGAATAATGGTAGTTTTACTATCGAAATAAATAGTAATGAAAATTTTGAAAAATATCAAATTTTTGATGTAATAGGAACAATAATTTTAGATAATAAAATAACTTCAAATCTTAATGAAATAAATATTGAAAATATTGCTACCGGAATTTATTATATTAGATTTATTAGTAATAACAATATTTATACAAAAAAAATTATTGTGAATTAAATCAAGTTTATTTATTCACAATTCATTTAATAGTGTCGTCTAAAAAATTATCAGACGACACTATTTTTTTTCATATTTTTTTATTATATTTGCAGATATTTTATTATCATTGTTATGAAAAGACTAATTACAGTTTTCATTTTATTTTTTGCTTTTGTTTGCAATAATTTTGGCTCTTATGTAGAAAATATGCCATATCAATTAACTCAACCAAATGGTGAAATTATCAATTGTTTTATTACAGGAGATGAATATTATAGACGAGTTTTTGATGAAAACGGATTTACAATAATTAGAAATCCGAATACAGGATATATTGTTTATGCAGAATTAGAAAATGATAGTTTAATTGCAACAAATTATATTGTTGGGCAAATTAATCCTGCTTTAGTTGGATTAACTCCAAATTTAGATATTTCCATCGCAAAAAAAACAGCTTTAAGAGAAGCGTTTTGGCAAGACGTTCCGGTTTTGCCAAAACCAAAATCCGGCGGTTTAAGAACAGGAACATTAAATAATATCACAATTTATATAAAATTTGCAGATGGAAGTTTTAATTATCCAAAAGCAGATATAGAAAATCTTTTTACAAATCCTGCAAGGGGACAATCTTTGATGAGTTATTATCGCGATGTTTCAAATAATACTTTTAATATTATTTCTACATTTTTCCCTGAAACAGAAGGTACAACAATTCTATGCTATACAGATACTCATGAAAGAAACTATTATCAGCCTTATGATGAAACAACAAATCCAAATGGTTATCACGATAGTAACGATAGAAGATTACGAGAACACGAATTATTACACGAGGCAATAGTTTTGCTACATGGAGATATTGAAGCTCATTTTTCAGCTGCCGATTTAGATTATGATAATGACGGAAGAGTTGATAACATTTCGTTTATAGTTCAAGGTGGAGCTGGAGCGTGGAGTTCTTTGCTTTGGCCTCATAGATGGGCTTTATATAATTATCAGCCGGCTTACGGAAACGCTTTATATCTAAATGGAAAGATGGTTTGGGACTATTTTTTTGTGTTGGAAAATCATTTATTTGAAGCCGGAAATGGGTTGCAAAGCGTTCTATGTCACGAATTAGGGCATGTTTTATCGGCACCTGACTTATATAGAGGTTATGTAACTGACATAACTCCTGTTGGAAGTTGGGATTTAATGGCTTCAAACACTGTTCCTCCTCAATCACAGGGAGCCTATGTTTTGAGTAAATATCATAAATTTATTGGGGAATTGCCTGAAATTACATCTTCAGGAACTTATACAGTTTATCATACTATGGATAGAACTCAGGGACATAATGTTGGTTATAAAATAATATCTCCAAATTCTACAATTGGCGAATATTATGTTATTGATTATCGTAAAAAAACAGGAATAAATGCAGATTATGAAGTAAATATACCGGGACAAGGAATTACTATTTCAAGAATTAATCCTACAGAATCTAACGGAAATATATATGGAGGAGGATATGAATACCCCGTTGGTTCAGGAAATTTTCACAAAGATGAGATATATATTTATAGACCGAATGCAGATAATAATACTACTGCGGGAACTTTATCAAACGCATTTTTTAGTAATCAAACAGGACGAACGGCTTTTAACGACACTACAAATCCGCCTTGTTTTCTAACAGATAATAGTCTTGATGATATTAACATTTCTCAAATAAGTGCTGCCGGAGGCGACTCTATGACTTTTTATATAAATATGGGGCTTCCGGGCTGTGCTGGTGTTGAAAATTTTGTTCCTACTGTTGTTGGAAATCATTTATACGTTTCATGGGTATATACAAATGTTCCAAACTTTTCTAAAATTTATTTAAATGGTAATTTAATTGAAGAAAATTTAATAGCAACAACAACAAGTTATGATTTTGGAAATTATTTACCATCAGGAGTTTATAATATTTCTATTCATGCAGTTTATGATGAACCTTGCGGTGAAGTTATTTCTAATTTTAATGGTATGCTTGTAGGACCAACTTGCAATACAATCGCTATAGAAACGTTTGATTCTTTTGGAGATGGCTGGCAAGGAGCAAGTATTGATGTTATTCAAAATAATTTTGTAATTGCAAATATAGCTCTCGAAAACGGTTATGATGATAATTTTACAATTCCTGTTTATTCGGGTATGATAAATTTTGTTTGGCACAAAGGGAGTTGGGATAGCGAAGTCTCTATCATTATTAAAAATTATAATAATGATGTGATTTACTCTAATATATATCCTGCATTAGACACTATTGCCGAAGGAACAAATCTTTTTCTATATAATAATGCTTGTATTTTTTGTGATGTAATTCCTGAAATTATAATTTGCGAAGGCACCACATTAGATTTAACTACAGCAATTAATTATGTAGAATATCCAACAAACAATTTTAATATATCATTATATTCAGATGAAGAAGGAGAAAACGAACTTCAAAATAATATTATAATACCAGCACAGGATACAATTTATTATGTACAAGTAACTGCAAATGAAAGTAGTAGCGTAATAAAACCTATTAATATTACGGTTTTGCCAATTCCAATTATTGATATTCCTGATATTATTATTTGTGGACAAAATACAACACTGCCTGCTCCTGAAAATTATTCTAATTTTACTTGGTATGATAATAGTTATGCAACAATTTCTGAACCTTGGGAAATTTATTGACTCGTGTTGTTGCACAGATTGTGCTGAAAAATGGGGTATTGTTTTGGGGGAGTCTAAAAGCTTTTCCTGATAA